>JAESTW010000836.1 GCA_016763395.1 Kofleriaceae bacterium | reverse complement strand
TCTCGTCTCCGAAAACGCCGATCTGGATTTTGCCCAAGCATTCGTAGAAGAACTCGCAGGGGATCCGACCAAGGCCCGCGAGATGCTCAGCAGTATTCTCAAGGCGCACCCCAGCTTGACGAGAGCGAGATACGCCCTGGCTGAATTCGAAAAGCGTCAGGGAAATCTCGACGCTGCGATCTCGGTGATCCAGCCACTGATAGAAGAAAATCCTCTAAATTTCGATGCTCTCAACTACATTGGCTACGCCTTGATCGAGATTCCTGGCAGGCGCAAACAAGCCCGTTTACTCTTGCAGCGCGCAATAGAACTGGCTCCAGACAACGCCTTCATACTCGATAGCTTCGGCTGGTTGCTCTATCACGAAGGCAAACTCCAGCAGGCAGAGCGGTTTTTGGAGCGCGCAGCACGCCTCTCTCCCGCTCAGCCCGAGGCAATCGCACACCTCGCAGAACTGCGGTGGCGCCAGGGCGATACAGTACAAGCAAATCGTCTGTTTACTCGGGCCACTGGCCTCGCCCAGAGCCCCACAATGCGGACGAAAATTCAATCGAGGCAACACTTGCTCAACACAAAGCCGTGATACTCTCTGCCCACGATGTCCCGCCTTGCACTGCCATCTTGGTTTCCCCGTTCAGCTCTCTTTTCGTCTCTCGGCGGAGCATGCTGCCTATGCGCTCTTAGCGTTCTCACACTCGCCTGCTCGGAGGTCCCCGAAAACGGACAGTGTGAGAAATATTTGGATCACATTATCGACTTGCAGGTGAACGAAAGTAGCGCGTCCCCGGACGATAAGATCGCGCACAAGAAGGCACTCAAAGAGAAGATGAAAGAGAGCCTCATCAAAGATTGCAACGCGAAGATTCGATCCTCGCAACTCGAATGTGGTCTCAAGGCCACGACCTATGCTGAGATTGAAAAATGCGACGAGTAGTTCGGCCTAATTCACAATGTACATAGTTCGCGAATCCACTCCCGACGATCTTGAGCAAATCCTCAGGGTCGCCAAACACCTCGACTCCTACAACCTGCCTTTTGACCGAGAATCGATTCGCTCGATTCTCGCCGCTAGTAGCAACGCGTTTCACTCACGCGAAGAGGGAGAAGAGGGTGCCTTCACATTTGTTGTCGAAGACAGCGAGACCCGCGAGGTAGTCGGCACCTCCATGCTCTACGCGCAACACGGCACTCACAAATCGCCTCACGTCTATCTCGATGTACTGCAAGATGAGCACTACAGTGAGACACTAGAGAAGTACCTAGTGCATCAAGCACTGCGCATTGGCTACAACTACAACGGCCCAACCGAGATAGGCGGCCTGATCTTGCTGCCAGAATACCGCGGCCACAAAGAGTCGCTGGGCAAACTACTTTCCTATACTCGATTCCTCTTTATCGCGATGAATCGAAGTGTATTTCGTGACGAAGTATTGTCCGAGCTATTGCCTCGGCTTGAAGATGACGGAACATCCCGACTGTGGAAGCACTATGGCAAGCGCTTTACCGGACTGAGCTATCGCGAGGCGGACAGGCTCTCTAAAGACAACAAAGAGTTCATCAAGAGTCTCTTTCCGCAAGGCCTCGTCTACACCTCTCTCTTCCCCAAAGACGTACAAGACGAAATCGGCGAAGTGGGGCCGCAGACAAAAGGCGTCGAGAAGATGCTCAAACGTATCGGTTTTCGCTACGCTCAGCAAATCGATCCTTTTGATGGTGGACCACACTACATCGCCAATACCGACGAAATCACCCTGGTGTCCGGGTCGAGTGAATTCACGCTAGGTTTAAACCCCGCTTCGGACACGGCAGATCGCTACTTAATCGCCCAAGCGCACACGGACGAGACCCCTTTTCAGTGTACATGGTCGGGGCTTGAGATCGACAAAGACTCTGCGAACATTGACGAGCGCTCCATGCAAGCAATGGGATTATCAGCTGGCACAGCAATTTGGGCTGTTAAAGTATGAGGCAAGTGTGGCCGGAACTCGCTCTTGTTGCTGCCTTTTTGGCTGTACGAGGAGCTTCTGTTGGAGCACAACCTGCCACCGGCAGCGAAACAGCCACCAGCAAAACACCTGCGATTGAAGTCTCAACCATGTCCGCGGAAGACTTTGATAGGAACTTCTCTGCTATGCCGACTGTAGAGCGAGACCAAGTCACAGTTCAAGCATTCGGTGATACCGCCACAGGCTGCTACTCAGCGACATTTCGCGTTCCGATCCCCACAAACGCCGGAATTGAAAAACTCAGCCAAGGCGTTGTCGGCGGCCTGCGCGCCAAGTTCTTTGAAGTTCGCGACATCGTGAAAGCCAACCCCGTGTACGGTGGGGCTACCTCCTTCGCTATTGGCAGCGAGAAGCTAACGGGCATCGCAACTCTCTCAATTGACGGGTCAAGCCCTCGCCAGGCGAAGCTTCTCGCCTGCTACTGGAACCAGCGAAACCCTTTACACTGCAAAACCCTATGCAACGAAGCATTGCAAACCAACGCTAAAAACAACTAGATGAGTGTACCCATGAGAAATCGACTCCTCTTGACTCTATTGTCCGTAGGCGCTCTCTCGAGCCTGACTCTGCCGCTCGCAGACGCGGACGATGAGCCAATTCCTGCCAGCCCCGACATACGTCAACCGGCCATTCCCGACCACCTTTCCATTGAGGTACCCTCAAGCTTCAGCCCCTTACCTGGGCTATCGAAGGCGGTCGCGACCACAGCCGGACAAACAAATTACTTCGACGCCGAACTCGCCACGGGCGGTGCCGTTGCCTTCGGACGTGCTAACCGAGGTGCTCTCTACCTCACCTGGGTACGCAGCGATCGTGTAATCGTAGAAGCAGAGAAAGTGCTGCGCATCGCTTTGGACAATCTACATCGCGCCCCCTTTGACGCAAACTCGCCAAACACCATCGAGGAAAAATACTACCGAGAAAGTGTTCACGGCGGCCTCAGTGAGATGAGATGGGAATGGCTACACCAAGCCAATGAGACCATCAATGTTGTCCGAGTCTTGGCGTGGAAAGATAGCGACTCCCATATTCATCTCGCAATCGCAGAGTGTATCTTCGCTCAAAAGGGAGACGATACCTTTCGCGATGAGTGCCAGGAGACACTGGACTCGTTGGCACTCGGCGAGTCCGCCTCCATTTCGAATCTCAGCGCCCTTGCCGCGCCAATCGTAGCTCCAACCGCGATTCCAGAGGATTTTGCGGTGCCGAAGCTCAAAACTGGAAACTTGGAAGTGCCAAGCAACCTAAGCGCGCCCCCTTCACAAATGGGTGATGTGCTCTACCGAGGCAAACCCAAGCCGAGCTCAGAAGATCCCAACAACCGAATTTTCATCGGTATCGGCATCTGCCTCCTCGGTCTCGCAATCTACCTGACAACTCGCTCGAATCCCAACGAGAAGAAAAGTTGGTCCAAGGACGACCCAAAGGACGACCCAGAAGAAGGTGGCGCGGAAGCAGATGACGATGCGGACAGCGCGGAAGATAACAAGGACAAAAAGGCATGAGCATCCTAATCGTCGACGATGAGAAAAACATCCTGCGGGCCCTCCGATTGGTCTTAGAAGGAGAAGATTACGAGGTCTTCGATGCCAATTGCATCGCGGCGGCGGAGTTAATACTCAGCGCCGAATCGAGTATTGAAACGATATTGCTCGACATCAAGCTCGGTGACGACAATGGACTCGACCTGCTCGCTGCGCTCAAATCTGGCAACTCCGGTGGCGCAGAGGGATACGACTCGTCGATTCCCGTCATCATGATTTCAGGCCATGCCTCCATCGAAGATGCGATTCGAGCGACTAAACTGGGTGCTCACGACTTTCTAGAAAAACCCCTAGATCGAAATCGTATCGTAGTCACTGTCCGAAATGCCAGCCAGCACTTCGCGATGCAACAGCAAGTGCAACAGCTTCAGCACGAAGTTGATTCCCAGTTCTTCTTACTCGGCAACTCGATTGTGATGCAGGACTTGCGCCGGCAGATTTCCAAAATTGCACCGACCAAAACTCGAGTTCTGGTTACCGGCGAGAGCGGTACCGGCAAAGAGCTAATCGCCCGAGCAATCCATCGCAACAGTCTGGTCAAAGACGGTGAATTCGTGAAAGTGAATTGTGCTGCGATTCCAAGCGAACTCATCGAAAGCGAGCTTTTTGGCCATGAACGCGGCGCGTTTACTGGCGCTGTCAGTCGAAAACGAGGCCTCTTTGAAGTCGCGGACAAAGGCACCATCTTCCTCGATGAAATCGGTGACATGTCACTCTCCGCTCAAGCCAAAGTATTGCGAGTACTGCAAACTGGCGACTTTTCACGGGTCGGTGGTGAGCAAACTCTGACTACACAATGCCGAGTGGTCGCTGCTACCAACAAAAACCTGGAGCAGGCCGTCCGGGACGGCGAGTTTCGCGAGGACCTCTATTTTCGCCTCAACGTGATTCCTATTCACTCTCCTCCTCTTCGCGATCGGGCGGATGACATCCCGCTTCTCATGAAGAGCTTCCTGGTTCAGTGTTGTAACGAGAACGGATTCTCGGACAAAGAATGTGACGATGAAGTCATCGTTGCACTGCAGAAATATGCATGGCCCGGAAACGTGAGAGAACTTCGCAATGTTGTCGAGCGCCTGGTCATCATGAGTGATGAGTACATTCTCGAAAAAGACCTACCTCCTTATCTCGGTGGCCCGTCTGGCATGCCGGTAGATTCCAAGAGCGAGACGAGCGTGGGAATCAGCAGCTATGCCGACTACACCCTGCGTGATTTCCGAGAGTCTGTCGAGACTGACTTTATTGTCAATCGATTGGAGGAATACCAGTGGAACATCAGTAAGGCGGCGCAGAGCCTCGGTATTGAACGGACAAACCTGCACAAGAAACTCCGTTCGCTAGGCATTCAGCGGCCCAAGAGCTAACGTAGCCTTGCTAGTCCGAGCCCTCATCACCCTTGTCGCCCTGCTCCTAGTCTCAGACTTGGCTCATGCCGAGTCGGACACTCTTCTCTGGTCCCAGGCAACCGATCACATGGGCGAGGGCAACGATGCTCGCGCCGCTGAGTTACTACAAATTCTTAGTGTTGAACATCCAGAGTCACCTTTTGCCGATGATGCCCTCTTTCTTGCGGCCCAACTCCTAGAAGAAAAACTATCCAAGCCCGCGCAGGCCCGCGTGCTCTACCAGAAGCTTACCAAGGACTATCCCGACAGCCGAGCGTCTCTGGCCGCCTCAAGACGTTTGGCGGCGCTGAACGAGGCATTGGGAACAGACGAAGAAGGCGTTGCTCCCCTTGTCCGATTTCAAACGATTCTCAAGGAATTCCCCAACCGAAGTCTCGACACAAGTGAAGCCATGGCCATGGCCGTATTGCGAGATTTCCCCCATTGGACCGGCGCCCATCGCATCCAATTGTGGCTAGCAAGCTCCGCTCGAAGCCGAGGCGATTTGGAGGCCGCTGAGTCCTACTATGACGAGATCAGATCCGGAGATGCACCGAGGTCCGCGAAACTACAAGCTCTCTTTGGCGCGAGTGAAATCCATGTCATTCGCGGACAATACGATTCCGCAATCAGGCTACTCGACAGCCTCGATACTCGGACAGATCTAAGCCAAGGAGAAGTCGAATCCGCTACAGAGCTCCGTGAGAAGCTACACACGAGCCAGAATCGATCTCGACTTCTTCAACTCAGCCTTGTGGTATTTTCCACCATGCTGGTGTCCTTTTTGGTCCTGCTAAAGCGGCATTGTGCAAGCTGGTCAGCCTTCGGCCGAGCGCTGCGAACACCACCTAGCGAGTTCTTCTACCTGCTTCCGATTTGCTTGCTCTTTGTCATCATGGCGATGACTGGCCATGAAGAAATCGGGCCAGCCGTCGCTATCATCTGTGGTGGCGGACTCATCGTGAGTTGGATTGCCGGCGTAACGATGTCCGCAATGAGCCCGCTAACGCCAGGAAAAGCGATTCTCTCTGCAGCTTTTGCCACCGCTGCAACAAGCAGCCTTTGCTATTTCGCACTCTATCGATCCCAGCTATTGGACCTGGTAGCCACAACCGTGCGCTTTGGCCCCGAGTAATGCCGTCGTCGCCGTGGCAGCCCTCTACCTTAGTGGTCACATTCGGAAAATCGAGGAGCACAAACGCCTGCTTCAAGATAGAATGACGACAAGATGAAGGGTAGTTTGAATCGAGTAGTTGCGCGAGTGCCCAGGCTGCGCAAACGACGGGGCAAGGTGCTCGCCGTCAAATGGGGGCTCAATCCCAATTCTTCCAGTCTTGGTGTCGACGTTACTTTCTTGCTGCTCGGCGCCACTGCATTGAGTGTCGCAACGCCTATTGTATCGGCGATGGTGAGGCTGCGATTATCACGACTGAAGGGCATGATCAAAAACCCTGACAGCCCCGAACCAGAGAATCACCTAGACTAGCATGCTCTCCCGTATTCGTTCGAAGGCCGACAGATTGGTGCAATTCGCCAAGGAGCGGGTAACTGGCAGCCGAGAGCGCCTGATTCGCATGGAGCACTTTGGTGCCATCGTGCAGCTTCGCATGCCGCGCGCGTTGCTATTTGTAGATAGAGAGTACGCTCGAGATCTAGGTACAGAGGGATCCCCCCTGTGGAACCGCTCCCATGACGATGGCGAAATCGGCTCCCGTCCGCTGGTTGCTCCCTTGGAGGCGCATCTGCAACTTACCAACCGCTGTGAAGCTGCGTGTACGGGCTGCTATACCGCCGCATCGCCAAATGCCAAAGGGGAGTGGCCTTTGCAAAAGTGGAAGGGCGCAATCGACGAATTTGCAAAAATGGGCGTGTTTCACCTAGCCCTCGGAGGCGGCGAGAGTGCCGATTTACCTTGGCTGGGAGAACTCGTAGACTATGCGCGTTTCAAAGGGCTCGTCCCCAATCTCACCACCAGCGGACTCTCCAACTTGGATCGAGTATTGGGACTGGCTCCAAAATTCGGACAAATCAACATATCAATCGACGGACTGGGAGACGACTACCGCCGCGTCAGAGGTTTCGACGGGTTTGCACAGGCGGACAACGCTCTACAAGAGCTTCGATCTCGGACAAAAAACGTGGGAATCAATGTCGTCGTCACGCGGCACAATTTCGATAGCCTTCCTGATATCTTCTCATACGCTAGAAAACGCCGTCTTAACGAAGTTGAGCTATTGCGCTTTA
>JAESTW010000835.1 GCA_016763395.1 Kofleriaceae bacterium | reverse complement strand
CGTGCCATGGTCAGCTTTTCCTTCGAAAACCTTCGTATCGCCACGCACGGACCACTTGGCGAGGCCGGCGGAAGTACTGCTTCTACGCGGCTTCCGTCCGGGAATCGAGCTTCGAGTATAGGATTTTGCGCGTCTACTCGGCGGCCTACGAATTGTGCCAAGTGGCGAATGGCAGCCAGGAGTTGCTCTTCATCGTCGAATCGGCAGTCGGTTGCAATCAGTGTTCCGCGTTGTTCGACGATAATTTCATTGTGACCGTTGATCATAATTTCCGTCACCGACGGGTCGTCCAAGAGGGGCACAATGGGGGCAAAGAATTTCCGTAAGGTGCGTTTGTATATTTCTTTAGAGATCATGAGTGTTCTCGACTTTCAGCGGACGATTTGGTGTTTTCAATTCCGCCGGTACGGCTGTGGCGGCCTCATGCTCTTCCGGACCTAATTGGTCGAGTACCACCTTGGCTAGCATTACTTTGGCGCGAACCGAGAAACGTCCGTTGGGGCGAAGTTCCAGATAGTGCTGAAGGTGGCTACGTTCCTCGTCTACCTTGCCTTCTTTTGAAGCCAGTACAGCGAGTGAGAATGCGGCATCAACCATTATTTCGTTACCCTGAAGAGCTCCTGTTAGGTGCTCGGACGCACGTTGAATGTTGCCAAGTGCAATGTGTATTGTACCCACGATGTAGCTCATGCCCGCATCCTCGGGATGACGCCTTAGATAGGGTTCAGCGTATAGTAACGCCGCCCGTAGCCTCGACCCCGCAACGCATACTTTCACAAGCTCTGGGACAATAACTCTCGGTTCAAAGCCCTTCAATTTTGCCGCCGCCAAATACTGTTGCGCCCGGACGAGGTCCCCGCGACGCGCATAGGCCAATCCTTGTCCGCGCAACAGCGATGCTGGTGCAGCCGCGATTGGATCCGCGGGTGGCGGAGTAGTGCGATGCGGATGCTGAGCCGTACAGGCAACCAGAAGGAAGAGTAGGCTAAGCAGGGCAAATTGTGGGGTTCGATTCGTCATTGTGGTTCCTTAGTTTGGGGCCTTTCGAGAAAGACCAATCTCTAGTCGCCTTAGGGCGAGCACGTAAGAGTGAGAAGCGCGGTGGTGCAGAAGTTCCTGTAAGCGATTTACCTGGGTAGACGCGACAGCCCTGTTGCCTGAGTGCAGCGCTCTCTGAAGGCGGACACGAAGAAGTTTATATTCCGCTTCTAAGGAAGCGCGTAACTCCGTGCCTTCCAATTGAATGGCCACGGCTTCCTCTTGTCGCCCCGCTACTCGGTAACAGTCTTCGGACTCTGAGAACAATTCTACCGCTGCGATTCCATCCTGAAGATCGAAGACAGATCGTTGCCGTTTAGCAAACGCTGCTTCTTCCGCTTGCTCTGCCCTGTGGCCAGAGTTTCCACTTGCGCACTTTACCGACTCGTCAAAGAGAAGCGGAGGAGCCGCCGAGATAGACGCTACATCTGTCTCGCTCGCTCCGAAGAGTCCGCTGCCGAGATATACAAGTGCGAAAAGAAGTGCCATGACAATTACAGGAGAAATCGTGTTGCTTGATTCCTTCCCCGTATCGGGCGTTTTGCCTTTCTGGTTGCGTCCTCGGCCCCCTTTTCTTCCCACTTTTTTCGACTTGAGCGCAAAACTCAACCGCCCAAGAGAAAGTTGGCTATTCCACGGCACATATTGCCCATCGACTGGCTCGCCGTCTTTGCTCCGAAGTGGCGCGCCAGGAACCGTGCTCACCCAGCAGCCCTCATCGCTGGGAACGAGTAATATGTGTTGCGCCAGCAAACCATCGCCAGCTGGCAACGAAATGGTTGAACCCTTGTCCGAGCCAATCGTTGTCTGACCAGTTCCCAGCTTGTGTTCGGTAATTTTCCCTAGTGAATCTGTTATCGATAATCCGTACATCACATCATTCCTCCTGAACTCATCTCAATCAGCAGCGGCCCCATTAGCAAAAGCGCAATACTGACCATCATTAACAACATCGGTATCATTAAGAGTACGCCCGCTCGTGCAGCCGCCTCTTCGGCAAGTACGCTGCGCCTTCCGCGGAGCGCTTCGGCCTGAACCGCCGATACTTCGGACAGGGGCGTCCCCTTTTCTTCCGCTTGTTCGACCGCAGAGACAAACTCCTTTACTGGATCAGTCTGAACTCTGTCGGCAAAGCTCTGAAGAGCCTGTTTTCGAGTTCGCCCAAGAGAAAGTTCTTGCAAAATCCGTTGCAGTTCTTGTCGGACAGGTGAGCGTACGTCCCTCATATTGACAACGACATGTGATATGGCGCCAGGGAAGTCCAATCCGGCGCCCATACAGAGGGCCGCAAGATCAATTGCTGCGGGCAATCCTCTGCCGATCTCTTTGCAACGATCTTTCTTCTTGCTCCCGAGCTGCATCGTCGGCACAAGCGGGCCAAGTAGCACGCAGAATAGCGCAATGTATACCGAGTCAATTGTTACGAAAAAGTAGTAACCACTAAGAAGCCCGGCGATTGAAGAGACGCCCATAAAGACGATGACCTCGTCGGGAGTCATGCCCTGCATCTCGCCCGCCGCAGTAAGTGCCGAGTCCAGCTCTTGCCGCTTCTTTGTCAACGGCAGTTTGGATGCGTGAGTGGCGAGGAGACGCAGCAACGCCTCAAAGGGACCAAAGTTCTTTCGCTCCCTGGCAGTAGCTCGCGCGAGCCCCCTTGCCCCCGTTTCCGGCGTATCGGCCAGTGGTACATCCAATACCAGATACACAATTGTTGCTATCGAGGCGGCTACTCCTACCACCAACACTGTTGTGCTAATCACTAGATATCCACCTGTATGATACGCCGCGCCAATGCGACAGAACTCAGCCAACACGCCAAAGACGCAGCCAATACCATTTGTCCGGATGTACTGTCCCACAGTCCGGGAATTAGATCTGGGTCAACTTTACTGAGCGCACCGACCATCACAAAGGGCAAGAGCGCCAGGACGAAGGTTTGCGACTTGCCCTCAGCAGTCTTACACCGGACGACTCCTTCCAATCGCTCCATTTCGCGCAAGGTTGACGAGCTCTCCTCCAGTATCTTCGGCAGATCACCGCCACTCTTGCGAGCAACTAACAACGTCGTCATAACACTGGAGTAGAGTGGGCTTTGCAGCCGATTTGAAGATTTGTGCATTGCCCTATCCAGATGCTCTCCCAGGCTAACTTCTTTGACCAAGAGATCGATTTCCTCTCGCAAGGGAGCCTGTACCAAGCCAATGCTGTTGGCAATGGCGTCACTAATATTTGGGGAGGACTTTAAGCTGTTGGCCAAAACAGTGAGCCAAGGCGCCAGCTGCTCAGATATTTTCTCACGCTTCTTTAGTTCCTTGTTTTGCAAGACCATCGTGGGGATTCCCATGGCCACAGGGACACACATCAATAGCGGTATCGAAGCCAAAATGATGCCAAGCAATGCCAGGAGGCCACAAGCGGCAATATGCAGGGCAGCGACCTTCTCAGGCGACTCTACAATAAAGAGAAAACTAAAGTGCTCGCGAAGAGCCTCTGTGTGTTTTTTCCAAATATTGTAGATGGGACCACCCTCGGCTACGACGAGGTAACTCACTACAGCTGCGCTAGAGGAGATTGCAATGATTGATATCCACGGACTAGTCATAGGTAGTCCTCCCCTTCAATCAATCCGAGACTAATTAACTCTTCCAAGTAGCTGGGCAAGTACCCAGTTGCCATAAAGTGTCCGATTGCCTTCTTGTCGTCCGAAGTGCCAGTTCTTGCATATCGAAATATCTCTTGCACTTCGATTTGTCCCTCGTCGTCGATGCCTACAATCTCAGCGATGCTGGTCACCTTGCGCGAGCCATCGGTTAACCTGGATTGCTGAACAATCAGGTCGACACTGCCCGCGATTTGCTCTCGGATCGCCCTCGATGGCAGGTCCACCCCGGACATCAACACCAAGGTCTCCAGGCGCCG
>JAESTW010000834.1 GCA_016763395.1 Kofleriaceae bacterium | reverse complement strand
TGCCGAGTCCGGCAACCCACGCGAGAGTAAGTCCAACACTAGCGTTGGCGCCGCGAGCCACACTGTCAAAGAGAATGAGAGTGAGAACGAGTAGTGCCGCAGTAGGAGCGTAGACCTCAGTAACAGTCGCCTGTCTGGCAAAGAGGAAGGAGAGGGCCAATGCCGATGCTCCGCCACCTGCTCCGAAAATTGTCGGCCAGTCGTTTTTTCCCAGTTTGATGATCAAGCGGGCAACACCGCCAACGGCCAATGCCGCACACACGGCGGACAGAATATTGAGGCGGAAGGCAATTTCTCCTATCGGAAATAAGGATGCCAGCTTGCCTAAGAGAATGTAGAGTGGGAAGCCTGTAGGGTGAGGGGAGCCAAGTCCGGCAGCACTGGCGCTGAGCTCAGCGGAATCGAACCAAAAAAAGCCCGGAGAGGCGGCAAGCGCGTACCAAGAAAAGACCAAGAGCCCCAAGCATCGTGGCAGCCATTTTTGGGTCTTCTCTACCATCTTAATAAGGGCCGGGCATCAACTTGCCCAGTCTGTACAGACTACGTCTCTCGCTGCTCGAATGCTAGTTTCTTGTTGGGCCGAACAACCCATTTGGTTGAAGAGATTGGCTTGAATGCTCTCGACCTAAGATGTAGGCTGGGCGCCTTATGGCAGTAGACAATTTGCGTGTTCTCTCGTGGAATGTAAATGGGATTCGGGCTTGCGAAAAAAAGGGTTTTAAGGCTTGGCTCGATAGAGATGCGCCCTTTTTTATCGGGATTCAAGAGGTCAGGGCACAGCCCGATCAGCTTCCCGCTAAACTCCGCAGTCCACGAAATTGGTCGCAACACATGGTTTGTGCAGAGCGCAAGGGATACAGCGGAGTGGCTGCGTACAGCAAAGAGGTGCCCGATGAAGTTTCAGTGGGTCTCGGGCGAGAAGAGTTTGATATTGAGGGCAGGGTTCATTTTCTTCGATTCGGTAAACTTCTTATAGCGAACGTGTACTTTCCCAACGGCAACGGGAAAAATCGCGACAATAGTCGAGTGCCCTATAAGCTCGATTTCTATCTATCCTTACTGGAACGCTTGGAGCGGGAACGAAAGGCCGGACTGCGGGTGTTGGTGATGGGGGATTTTAACACCGCCCACAAAGAGATTGATTTGGCTCGTCCAAAGACCAATACGAAAACCAGCGGCTTTCTACCCGAAGAGCGGGAGATCATGGACCGCTACATCAGCGCCGGTTTTGTAGATACCTTTCGTCTTTTTGAGTCCGGGCCAGAGCACTACAGCTGGTGGTCCCAGCGAGGTGGTTGCCGAGAGCGCAATGTCGGTTGGCGGCTGGACTATGTGTTTGCGGCACCCGAGGCGATTCCGTTTGTTAAAAACGGGTTCATTTTGCCGAAGGTGATGGGCTCTGACCATTGTCCAGTCGGAGTTGAGCTAGCCAAGTCAATTTGTAGTTAAGGTTGGAGCATAGCGCCAAGTTCGTGATTCGCCCCGTTTGCGTCTATTGCGAGCGAATCACCAAAATAGTGTATGTAAAAGTGGGACAAATTTGCCCACCGGCGATTTTCACGGCACATTGGATTTTCATTTTGTGTTTGTTTTAGCCTCAACTCTCGGGTGTTTATTGTACCGTTTAAATAACGGCATAAATCTAGTACTTTTACCTACTCCTCTGGCGCCCGTTGTGGCGATCCAGGCATGGGTGTCCGTGGGCTCCTCGGACGAGTTGGAAAAGCAAGCTGGTTTATGCCATGTCATGGAGCATATGCTCTTTAAGGGCACCAAAGTTCGAGGTGCCGGTGAAATTGCAGCAGATGTCGAATCTGCTGGTGGCGAGATCAACGCGTGGACATCGCAGGACAGCACTGTCTTTCATGTGGTGATGCCTAGCCGCTACGCCGATGTTGGAATCGACGTGCTCTCGGACTTACTAACCAACTCAAACCTGGATGCGGAGAGTCTCTCTCGAGAGAGGGAAGTCATCGTTGAAGAAATTCGCCAGGGCAGGGATGAGCCATTGCGGCGGCTCGCTCAAAATATGTTCAATGGTTCGTTCGAGGGGCATCCTTATGCCAAAGCCGTCATTGGAAGTGAAGAGAGCGTTCGATCCTTTCGCGCTTCCGATCTTCGCCGATTCAAAGAGCGTTGGTACCGTGGCAACAACATCTCTGTGATCGTGGCGGGTGGATTTGATGAGGCGCAAATGAAAGCGCGTATCGAAAAGGAGTTTTCCGGCATTGCACAAGGAACTCGAATCCGGCGTCCTTCGGTCAAAGGAGGCGTCACAGCAACTCGAAGCGCCTCACTTGAAACGGCACCGATCGGACAATCTCAAGTTGCGCTGGCGATCCGTATGCCCTCGCTTTTGGATCCAGCATGCGCTGCAATGGATTTGCTGACGATCGTTCTCGGACAAGGGGAATCGTCCATACTATCCAAAGAACTCGTGCGGGAAAAAGAGGTATGTAGGTCGGCATATTCCTATTTACACGCACTGCAGGATTATTCGTTGGCCGTCATCGGCGCCGTCGCGGATCCGGCCAAGCTTCGTAAGCTCTTGCCATTACTCGGACGAAATATTCAAGAATTAAGAGACCGGACGATTGGCAGTTCAGAGTTGGCCAAGGCGCAGCAGGCTATCACGGCAGATGCTATCTACCAGCGGGAGACAGCAGAAGGTGCTGCACATGCAGTAGGAAGTTATCTTAGCTTAACTGGCGATCCTGATTCTGAGGAGAAGTACCTGGCGAAAATTGCAACGATTACCGCCTCCGAGCTGCGAGAGGTTGCCCACGAGTACTTTCGTCCAGATCGCCTAAACCTCACCGCGCTAGTGCCCGAGTCTCCAACCCTCAATACCGCGGACAAGCGAAATGCTAGGGCGAAGCTCTTGTTGGGACTTGTGGACGGCGGAATGGCGAAGGCGAGAAAAAGCGCTCCAAAGCGGGCGAGTGCGTCGAAACGCAAGGCGCCAAAGCACGCCCCGATTGTTGAACATTCGCTGAAGAACGGCATGAAGATTCTGATTCAGCGGGACCCAAGTGTTCCTATTGTTGCCGCACGCGCGGTTTGGACAGGCGGGCAACTGTGGGAGAGTTCTCGCAACGCTGGAATTAGCGAGTTATTGGCAGCCAGCATCACCCGCGGTTGTGGCTCCATGAAAGCCGCCGAAATTATCGAAGTCGTCGATGCGCAGTCGGCAACACTCTCTGGTTTTGCCGGGCGAAACTCCTTTGGTGTCCGGGCTGAGTGGCTCGCAACTCACTGGCAGCAAGGCTTCAAATTAATGGCTGACTGCCTGCGCTCGCCGAGTTTTGAAGAGGAAGAGGTTCTGCGAGCGAAGCGGCGCCAGGAAATACGAATTGCCTCTCAGGGGGAGAATCCCTCGGCTCGTGCCTTCTCGCTCTTTCATCAAACTCTCTTTCGAAAGCATCAGTATCGCTACAATTTGTCCGGCAATGCCAAGAGTGTTCGCTCGCTAAATAGTGCGCAGGTTCGCAAGCACTATCGCAAGCACTATCCCATCTCGGGACTCACTCTTTCTATCGTCGGAGACGTGGACCCCAAAGAGGTTATCGCTCAGGCGGAATCCCTTTTTGGAGCTGAGCCAGTACGTTCTAGCCCCGAGCGGAAACCTACACGGGAAGTGTTCACAAATCGAACTCCGGGCTCTCGTCAAGTGTACGAAGAAATGGAGAGGGAGCAGTCGCAACTGGTAGTTGGCTTTCCCGGGATAACAATCGTCGACAAGGATCGCTGGGCCCTAGAAGTTCTCACTACGGTCTTGGGCGGACAGGGTGGCAGGCTCTTTACTCAGCTTCGGGACAAAGAGAGCCTGGCCTATCAACTCGGCGCCTTTTCGCTGGAGGGGCTCGATCCGGGCTACGTGGCCGTATATCTCTCCTGCTCACCTGCAAAAATGGAGCGAGCGATAGAGGCGGTGCGCGAACAAATTGATGCGCTAAGGAATAGAAAGATTACGCAGAGAGAGCTTGTCCGAAGTAAGCGCCTTCTTATCGGGACCCATGAGATTGCTTTGCAGAGACGGTCTTCTGTTGCGGCCGCACTGGCGTTCCATCACGCCTATGGTCTCTCATCCGATGAGCATTTTCGATACGCTGACTACGTGCAGCAAGTGACCCTGGCCGACGTACACCGGGTTGCGACGCGAATCCTGGACTGGGACCAAGCAATTGTCGTGATGGTCAGTCCAGCGCATGCCAGCCCCGCTGCCGCTGAGCGGGCTTCCGGCAAGGTTAAGAAAACGCGAAAGCGTAGGAGGAAATAGTGCGTACTAGAAACTCTCATGCTTCAAGGTCGTCGGCACTTGGGTACGGCCAGGTCACGAGCAGTCTTCTTCTGATATTCCCGCTCTTTTTGGCCTACGAAATAGGCTTGCTTCTCACTCCTGCCAAGAGTGGAGTTGATTTTCTAAGTAGGAGATTGTTTGAGGCCCTCGGACGAGATTCGTCCGCCTATTTGAATCTGCACTTAGCTCTGGGAGCCGCCTACCTCCTCCTCCTGACCATTCTGTGGCGTCGCAACTCGCTTTTCCTACGCGGGGTAGGGACCATGTTGCTGGAGTCCTCAATATACGCGTTAACCCTCGGTAGCTTTATCATCTTTGTCATGGACGGCCTGGTCGGACTTGAGATTATGGCGCTTGGCTACCCGCGCCTGTCGATGTGGTCACCGGAATTGGGCAATGCACTAGTGATTTCCCTTGGCGCGGGGGTTCATGAGGAACTCATTTTTCGTCTGGGTATGATGGGCGCGTCCGGCTTCATACTCATCCGTCTCGGTGTCTCTCGCTCCCTTGCGATTGTGTGTGCAGCAGTTCTCTCGTCCGCGCTTTTCGCCATGGCCCATCACGTCGGAGTTAATGGCGATGCCTTTGACATGTCCTTGCTTGTCTATCGCGGTATTGCCGGACTAGCATTCGCGGCAATCTTCTACTATCGGAGTCTCGCCCACGCGGTGTACTGCCACTTTCTGTACGACTTTTACGTAATGGCTCTCGCATGAATCTGGCATTGTACATTGGGTTCGCCGGAGCCGCGGGCTCCATGAGCAGGTATGCTCTGGGGACTTGGCTGTCCGGGTTCTTTGCAGGCAGAACCGCATTGCCAATAGGCACACTGACTGTGAACATCTTGGGATCGCTCTTGATGGGACTGGTGGTCGCTCTTTTTGCCAGTCGCGGAGACTTAGACTCCCGGACACGGATTG
>JAESTW010000833.1 GCA_016763395.1 Kofleriaceae bacterium | reverse complement strand
ACTGGGCGGCGACGAGTTTGCAGTATTGATCCCGGACATCCAGGATGAAGGCCAACTGGGGGCCCCTGCGGCACGCATAATCGAAGCGCTCGAGCCGACCTGCCTTTTGAATGGTCACCAGTTACATATTACAGCGAGTATCGGGATTGCCATTTATCCTGAAAATGGGGAAACGATTGAAGACCTGGTAGAGAGCGCCGATTCTGCAATGTATCGGGCCAAAGAAAACGGACGGAATAACTACCAGTTCTTTGACGAGGATATGCACGCCCAGGCGATTGGCAGAATGGAACTCGAGCGCGATCTGCAGGGCGCACTGGAGAGAGACGAATTCGTTCTGTTCTTCCAACCTTTGCTCAATGTAAAAACCGGCGAACTGAAGTGCTTCGAGGCGTTGCTAAGGTGGCAGCATCCTCGCCTCGGACTAGTGCAGCCGGACGAATTCATTCCCCTACTCGAAGATCGTGGACTCATCGTGCCTGTAGGAGAGTGGGTGCTAGAACGCGCTTGCCAACAAGTGAGCGAGTGGAATGAGTCTTTTGGTACAATCGGTGTCGCGGTGAACGTGTCTCCGAGACAGTTTGACGACCCAGGATTGGTTGATGCTGTGACGAGAGCTCTGGACAAGAGCGGGCTGTCAGCGAGTCAGCTGGAACTTGAGGTTACCGAAAACCTGGTGATGCGAAATATTGACACTGCCGTGGACAAGCTGCAGGAACTCAAGAAACTTGGTGTCCGAATTGCTGTCGATGACTTTGGTACCGGACAGTCGCAGTTGGTGTATCTTGTCCGTTTTCCCGTTGATACACTGAAAATTGACAAGTCGGTCACACAGATGATCGGCAGCCGAGAAGGAAATATGATTGCCAAAATGGTAGTCGATATGGGGCACAATCTGGGGCTTGAGTTGGTTGCTGAGGGAGTTGAGACCGAGGCGCAACTGGAGTTTGTTGCCGAGCTCGGATGCCAAGTCTACCAAGGCTATCTATCCACGCGGCCTTTGGCGCCAGAGGACTGTGTACGCTGGCTTGAGGAGCGAATGCCCGATGACGAGCCCTTTGCAACACCTCTTTTGGCCGGGTACCGCATTTAGGCCTTTGAAGATCAACGAGGGTAACTCTCAGGTGAAGCTGCGAGCCGAGTTGCCTGACGGGGATGGTAGGCGCTACGCTGAGTATATGGGATTTAAGGCGCGTGCTTCCTCTGGCTTTGGGCCAAACTTGTATGGCTTTCTAATAGAGCTTTCGATTAACAACAATCGAGATTGGTTTGCGGAGAACAAAGACTTTTACGAGTCGGCTGCGAAACAACCGATGTTAGATTTTATCGAAGCCTTTGCGCCGAAGCTTGCTTCGATTAGCCCGCACTTTCGCGCCGATAATCGCTCGCTATTTCGAATCTACCGAGATGTACGGTTTGGAAAAGACAAGCGGCCGTACAAGACTCATGTTGCGGCCCAGTTTCGCCACGTATTGGGGCGCGACGTTCATGCACCGGGCTTCTATGTCCATATAGAACCAGGACAGGTCTTCGCCGGCGGCGGCATTTGGCGCCCAGATGCCGATGCTCTTGCTCGCATTCGGAAGCGAATCGCCGAGCATCCGGACGAGTGGTACAGTGTTGTCCGGTGCCCTTCTTTCAAGCGGAACTTCAAACTGCAGGGGGATTCTCTCGTTCGGCCACCTCGCGGATTTGACCCCGAACACGAATGCATCGAAGACTTAAAGCGAAAAGACTTTATTGCTGTGGCAGAGTTTGATGACGGTGATGTGATGCGGGCCAATTTTGTCGACCGCTACGCGCGTACGTGCCGCGGCCTTGCTGATTTCAATCGCTTCTTGTGCACTGCTTTAGGGGTACCGTTCTAGGGGGGCCTGTTGGTCACCAGCGAGTGAGAACCCGTGAGACCGCGCAGTAGAATCTACTTCTCACCTACGATTCAAGCCGAGCAATGCGAGAAAAAAGCAAGTCGTGGAGAGACGTGCTAACTCCATCCACGAAGTGCTTCTCTTTCGCCTGCGCAAGCCTTGCTCTCCACATATCGTGATGAGTATTGAGCACTGGCAATACCGGCCCACGTCGCTCCGGGGCGGTTGAATTGCGAAACCCTGCACATTGATGGCACATGCCCTCCTTACCAACGAGTGCACACAGTCCGTCAAAGGTCTTCTCCATCCTCGGCGTCCATCACTGAGTCTATGACGTACCGCAGACTCTGTTAACTCCATGACGTCAGCAGCTTCGCGATTTGTAAAGGAGAGAATTTCTCGTAGGACAATTGCTGCTTCTTGTTCCGGAGGAAGTGAGCGGGCAACACAGGTAAAGCAAAACGCAATATGCTCTCGAACGTCAAACGCAAACTCTGGGTCCTTTGTGACCTCAACAACCTCGGCTCGCAATTCCAAATTTTCAGCACATTCCTGCTCTACATAAGATTGGCTAAGAGGTCGCCAGCGCTTCTTCATGCGCAGGTAGTCTAGTGAAGTGGATGTAGCAATGCGCATAATCCAAGCTCGGAAAGCGGAGTCCTTGCGCAGTGTTGGTAGCTTCTCCAGGGCTTTGACCAGCACGTCCTGAAGAACATCCTCCGCATCCGCGGAATGGCCGACGAGGCGATGAATATAGCCACGGACGAGGTCGTGATGAGGTGCCAATAAATGTTCAAATCGTTTTTCAGAAGTCATAGAGTCCCTTGCAATGCTAAGACGCTTGAGCACTGAAAAGCCGCCGAGAGATCGAAAATAGTGTATAAAATAAGTTAGTTGGCGTATCGCGTGGGCTTCACGTCTTAGTACTATGAATACAACATACGCTATTAAGCACCGAATGGAAGTCGAAGCCTCCCCGGAGGCACTCTACACAGCCCTGACCACAGAGCAGGGACTCGCAAGTTGGTGGACCCCGATGATTAGCACCGAGGGCACAGTCATCAAGTTTCGCTTTGGCGACGGCAAAAGCGGCGCAGACATGCGGGTCGACGAAACAATTCCCGAAGAACGAGTGGTTTGGACCTGCATTGATGGCCCATGGCCCGAGATGCGCTTCATTTTCTCCATTGCGCCACACGAGCGAGGAGCCGTCCTTCACTTTGACCACGAGGGTTGGTCCGAAGAGGGAGACTTCTTTCGTCACTGCAATATGAAATGGGGATACTTCTTAGCGTCGAGCCTTAAACCCTTACTTGAGTCCGGCAAAGGCGCTCCTCACCCTTTGGATCCCAGCATTTAAGACATTGAAAAATACCAAAGAGAAAACAATCATCGTTGTTGGGGCATCCCGAGGTATGGGACGGGAGATCGCAGCGTTGGCCGCAGACAATGGAAAACGAGTAATCGCCGTCGCTCGCAGTACACAAGCCTTGTCCGATCTTGCGAGTTCCTCGTCAAAGATCACAGCCGAAGTGGCTGACGCAAGCTGCGCTACTACCGCCGCTCGCTTGCTCACACGATGGCATCCCGATGAGGTGGTACTCTGCGCTGGAGCGGAACCCGTCATGCGCTCTATTCGCGATTACGATTGGGAGTCGTTTGCGCAGCCCTTTGAAGTTGACGCGAAAACCACCTTCCACTGGCTAAGAAACGCCCTTGTTGCGCCGATGAAAGCGACGGGACGTATCGTCGTCTTCTCAAGCGGTGCCGCACTTCATGGGTCCGCACTCAGTGGAGGGTATGCTCCCGCAAAACAAGCGCAGCGGTATCTGGCAAACTACGTGAGACAAGAGGCCAGTGCGGCCCAATTGGGGCTTCGGATTCAGGTCGTGTTACCTCAGCTCAACCCCAATACAAGACTGGGAGCGGCTGCAGTTGCAGGGTACGCTGCGAAAGCTGGTGAGACTCCCGAAGCATTTGTTAAAAAGCGCTTTGGCACGCCTCTCACGCCTAGCATCGCAGCAAGCGCTATCAGCGAAATGCTCTCTGGTGTTCACGACCAATACAATGAGATGATGCTCACTGGCAAAGGGCTGACACCTCTTCCCGCCTGATACAAACACCTTCACAAAGTCGACAACCGTATCGTGTAAATCATTGGGAACCCAGCGCTCGACTAGGGCTCCCCAAGCTCGTTT
>JAESTW010000832.1 GCA_016763395.1 Kofleriaceae bacterium | reverse complement strand
TTGTTGAAGACTTCGCAGCCAATGTGCTGATGCAGCGAGTCCCACATCGGGAAGAAGCCATGAGCGACCAATGGTCCACGGGTGCCCTGGATGATGCGGGCGTTCTTTTCGTGCAGCAGACAGAGCGAGGTACGAATCCAGTCCGGGCGAGCCTGATGGTCGGCATCGAGGATCGCCAAGTAGGGCGTTGACAATTGAGAGACCATGTAATTGATCTTGTCGCTCTTTGGGTCCATCCCTGTGTAAACGACCATCGTGACACAACCTTCCCGCTCTGGGAGTTCGATGGTGTTTGGCGCGGGTACATCGAAGAGGATATCGGGGTGCCGACGAGCTAGAAGAGCGATGCATGAGTCAGCGCTATCTTTAATTAGCAAATAGAGCGTGCGTGGTCCCGAGTGATCTTGCTCAACCAAAGAGGCAAGAGCGCGGAGTGCCGACTCCCCTTCATTGCGCGCCGGTACGAGAACGGAGACCGCGTCCATCGGATCGCCATCGAATGAACGTTTCTTCGAAGGAGAGAAGAGGAAGACGGCGGCGCACAAGTAGTGTGCGAGGGAATAGAGGGTCAGGGCACTGACGAGCAGGGCGCTCGCAATCAGCAGGGCTGTCATTGCGCGATAGTGCCGCGGATGCGCCTCGATGACCATAGACAATACTGGTGAATTTTATACGGGCTTCATTAGGCCGCGTTGTATGGCTGGTCTACTAACAAGGACAGGAAGAGGGCAGTGAACTTGGAGATAGGGCTGGGCATCGATGGTCTCAGAATTGAAAAGGGATTTGAGATCACCTGGGCTGTACGCGTAGATCATTGACGCGTCCGGCTGTGTCCGATCATCCTATCGGAATCCTCCAAAACGGTAGTTGAACATGCTGAGAAGAAGCGTATTTCAGGAAAAGATCACCTAGCGTTGTCGGGATATGCGGCGGGTGTTCGTCTCGTGAGTAGGAACCGGCTTTTCTGCGTTCCGAATCGACTTTTTCTCACAAAGGAACCCACTATGAAATGCTTTTCACTCACCTCGCTCGCGCTATTCTTGGCAATTGCTGGCGCCTGCAGCAAAGACAACCAAGGGACCGAGACCGCTGCCAAATCAGCCACCGATTCCGAGGCTACTCCCACAACAATCCCCGCGATGGAAGTTTACCAACAATTTGGCAAAGGGCTGATGTCCGGCACGGACAAGTGGAAAGACTACATCGCAGCAGACATCACGTTTGTCGGCCCAGTTGACCAAGTCGAGGGGAAAGATGCGTTTATTACGCTCAACGAGACATTTTTCCCCTCGGTTCGTGGCAGCTCACTTAAGCAAGTTGTTGCAAACGAGAACTGGGTTGTCACACAGTTGGATTTGCAAGTGGCCATGCATTCTGGGAAAACGATTACACTCGAGATGAGTGAATGGTACGAGATCAAAAAGGGAAAAATTCAGTCTGTGACCATCTACTATGATGCAACCGAGTATCGAGCAGAGGGAGGGTGCATTGGCAGCAAACCCCACACAGCAGGACAGCATTGAGCGAAGTAGCCAAAGGCAGGAGATAGTATGAGAGAAATTGCGATTCTAACATTTCAATCGCTCGATGGAGTGATGCAAAGCCCGATGAGTCCGGACGAGGATATGTCAAATGGATTTACCCGGGGCGGTTGGGCTGCGAAATATTACGATGAAGTAATGCAACAAGTGCGGGCTGAGGCCATGAACCAGCCCTACGACTTTTTGTTTGGCAGAAAGACCTATGATATTTTTGCAAGTCATTTTTCTGATTCGAAGGAGGAGACTCCAGGCAGTCAGAAGATGAATCAAGCAAAAAAATATTGCGTAACAACGTCAATGTCGAGCGACCTGTCTTGGGATAATTCAATACGAATTACGGGAGACGTAGTAGACAAGATTTCACGTCTCAAAGAGGAAGATGGCCCCTTGCTTCAGGTTCATGGGAGCGCAAAATTGATTCAGACTCTGATCGCGAATAACCTAGTTGATGAATTTAGGCTCTGGACTTTTCCGGTGATTTTGGGAAATGGCAAGCGCGTATTTGGTGAAGGATCTATTCCCAACACCCTATCCCTCATAAAAAATCGGTCGACAGGCAATGGCGTTATGATGGGAATTTATCGGCTGGACTAGCGGCGCAGCCACCAAAGTCACTCTTTCTTCGCTACAAACGTCACGCCTTCTTTGAGAAGGGCCCGCCAGCGTCGGCGATCCGGCTTGGGTACCGAGAGCCACTCTTTGAAGACCTTCTTTGCGGGCGCAAACGATTGCCCTTTGCCCTGCTCGATAAGCTCCGCGACACGGGATTTGGGCAGCTTTACGACAAGTCCTGATCCTTTGTAATCAACTAGGGCTAAGAACTCTTTGCCAACCCGCAGGCAACGGCTACTCATAATCGTTCCCTCGACGATGCGTGGATCTCCGCCGTGCAGCTCGGCCGCCAACTCCCAAAACAGCTTTTCTGCATCCATTACGAATGTTCCTCTTTGCTAAGTTCTGTCACGAGCCAGCGGTGTACGGGGAGAATATCCCGCAAGCGTTTCTCACACCAGCCAGAAAACGTCGACTTGCCCACCGCCGCTGGCAACGATTCCTGAAAGCGAATTTGAAATCCAGTGAAACGGAGTAAATCGGCTCGTACGTGATCATCGCTCCACGGTTTCGGCACCCGTTTGAGTCCGTCACCGACAATCTCAAGTTCTTTCGTTTTGTGTGTTTTTCTCAGAGCAGCAAGCTGCTTCGCGAATGAGGCTCCACTGGCGCCCGCTATTGCTTGTCGCCACGCATCACGTATCTTCGGAGTGAAAGCGATTCCGCTGGCAAAGCCTACCGACTTCGAATCGATGCGAATCCACAGCATGGGCGCTGTCTTCCGATCTCGCCCGTGCCAGGTCGTGAGCAGCAAGTGGTCCTTATAGCGTGGAGTGCCCACTTTGGCGAAGCGCAAATCTCGATGCAATGGTGACACCGAGCTTCTGCGATCAACTCTCAAGTCAGGATCGATAGCACTGGCAATGTTCTCAATGAGTGCGAGCCCCGGCTCCCGCAGGCCGGCAGCAATATGTGTTCGCTCCTCTTCATAGCGCGACTTATCAAAGTCGGGCAAATCTCTCAAAATTGAAATGGCAGTGGTATCGAATCCTGTAAATG
>JAESTW010000831.1 GCA_016763395.1 Kofleriaceae bacterium | reverse complement strand
TTCTTTTTTGGACAACTTTTGGGAAACCCAAAAAACTCCAAAGAATCTGGGGAGTTGGGCGGCGGGAAAACCGCCAACTCCCCTGCCTTACCTGAAAGCGTTATCCTCCGATGAGAGAAAGTGCTGCAGACGGTAGCTGGTTTGCCTGCCCCAAGATGGCGATACCGGCCTGAGAGAGGATTTGGTTCTTGGTCAACGTACCCGATTCTTCGGCAACATCGACGTCTCGGATTCGAGAGTTGGCTGCGCTGAGGTTCTCGTGGGCGACGCTCAGATTGGTAATTGTGATCTGGATGCGGTTTTGAAGGGCACCGAGATTGGACCGAGAGTTGGAAAGTTGCTCGATGGCAGTATCGAAGACATCGAGGGCCGCCTGGGCTCCCGCTGCTGTCGACAGAGACACACTCGCAATGTTCATTCCGCCTGTGACGCCAGAGTCGCCGATAGTTGAAGTGGTGAGCCTGGTGATACTCATTGCCAAGCGATCGTTGGCCGAGTTGTGAATACCAACTTGCATTGTGAGTCCAGCAGAAGCGCTGCCATCCATTAGGAGTTGTCCGTTGAACTCTGTGGTTGCCGAGATCCGATTGACCTCCGCCTGAAGTTGTACGAATTCTGTCTGGATGTATCCCCGCTCTGTTGGACCAAGAGTACCGTTTGCGGACTGCATCGCAAGTTCTCGCATTCGGACTACCATGCCCTGTAGTTCGTTCATCGCGCCCTCGGCCACTTGCGTGAGCGAGATTGCATCGTTGGCGTTTCGCTTGGCTTGAGTGATAGAACGAATGTCCGCTTTTAAGTTCTCCGAGATACCCAGTCCAGCTGCGTCGTCCGCAGCGCGATTGATTCGCAGTCCCGAAGACAGGCGTCCGATGCTGTCGGAAAGGTTGTTTTGCGTCTTGGACAGGTTTCGCTGAGCAAGAAGTGAAGGCAGGTTTGTGACGATTGAAATTCCCATGTTTTGTTTCTCCAGGTTGTGTTTGCAGGTGTGTGTCACTTACCTGGTTCGCCCGCCCGGTCACTTGGTTAAGGGCTTGATGGTCTTTTTCTGAAAAAAACATCATCGCTTTTATGCAACCTGTGTGATCGAAATAATGCGTTGAGCAAGCGCCTGCGCGGCTTCCAATGCCTGGGCGCCAAGGGCGAGTTCAGACGCCGCTGCAATGGGGTCGACCTCTACAGCGCGCTGGTGTACCTCTGCGAGCACGAGTTCAAATTCCGTCCGGGCATCCTCTGCGTCATCCACGAGATTCTGCAACCCGCCGACCTCTGCTCGTCCGAGAGAAACCTGGTGGCCGCCCTCGTCAAACGCGTCGATCGCATTTTGAATCCCCACCAGATCATTGGTCTGGAGGGCGGTTTGGAACGCGGTGAGTTCCGCAAAGACATCGACTCCTGCCGCAACAGTAAAGACTGTTCCAGTTATCGTAACCTCCAGCATATTGCCCTCGGCTGTCTCGATGGTACGTGCGTTGGCGTCCCCTTGATAGACGCCAGCTGCGTCAAAGGGGGGCGCGTCTCCACTCGTTCCAGCGAGCAGGTACTCCCCATCTAGCCCTCGGCTATTGGCGGACAGGAGTGCCTCTTGAAAGAGTGCCTTGATCTCCTGTGACGTTGCGTTACGGCTTTGTTGATTTTGGGTTGCATTGGCACTCAGTACTGCCAACTGCCGTGCCCGGCTCAAAATGTCACCAACGGAAGCGAGTACGCGATCGGATTCGGACAAGCGGGCATTCGAAGTAGACAGGGCGCGTCCGCGAAGTTCACTCGATTGCGTCCGAACTCTCGCTCGCCTGCCGGCTGCCCACCGCGCTGGATCGTCCGAAGGACGCTCCACTTCAATCCCTGAGGACATGGGACCAGCTGCTTTGGAAACACGTAAACGGGCCAAACTAACCTGTCTGGCCGAGTTAAGTAACATTTGTCGTTCTGTAATACGCATTTTCTTTGAACTCCCGTCTAGAGCCACATGGCTCTATTCAATGTCTAGAGCGTGTCGCTAGAGCAAGTCGATCATTCGTCCTAAAAGTTGATCGATACTCTGAACAAAGCGCATATTGGCTTGAGAGGCGTTTTGGAATTGGCTTAAGCGATTGAGCTCTTCCTCCAGGCTCACTCCAGAAATAGAATCTCGGAGTGTATCCAAGCCAAATTTCTGAGCCTCATTAAATTTCTGGTCAACGACAGCCGCTCGGACGTCTTGTCCAATTCCTGAAATGTACCGAACGGATTCATCGACGAAGGTCCTGGTACCGCCACCAGCCAAAAGCAGATCTTGCATACCTAGCAGCGCCAGCATGCCATTGTTGTCGCCTACTGGTTGTCCGAGTGCGGCCGTTGCCAGAAGAGATGGATCCCCATCAATCGTTGGATCAAGTTCGAACAGAGCGGCGGCGCCAACGACTCCCAAAGGTTCCACGAACAAGTCGCGCCCACCAACACCATCGAGCCCTGCAAATCCCCGGTGGATTGCATTAACGTTGGTTGCAAAATCGAATGCCAATTGGTCAACTTCTGCAACAATTCGAACTGTCAAGGTGTCACGAAAGTGAATGTCAGCCCCGAGTTTCCCGGATGTAACTGACTGGGTGATGTTACTTCTGTGGGTGCCGTCAACAACCTCAATCCGACCCATGCCCCCCAAACTAGCGTCTGAAGTTGCCTCCAGTGACGAGGCGCGAGTGCCATCCACAACAACGCTGCCATTGTCCAACATAAAACGCATGTGTCCATCACTGTCAATGCGAGCTTTGCCACCGATAAGTTCGGACAATTTAAGAGCCGCAGTTTCCCGTTGATCGAGTAGAACTGGATCCCCCTGCAATTGGATGGCCTTGTTGAGTTTCGCAATTTCTGCAGTCAGTGAACTGGCGGACAAGACCGTGTCTCGAATTCGCTCATCTGCATCTTTGCGAGAGCGCTGCAAGTCGTCCGCTTGTCGTCGAAACGACGCAGACAACCTACGAGCGGAGGCCATTACCGCTTCCCGTTGCTGGGGATCGAGGGGCGAGGTAGCGACGTTATTGAGGTTGCCGAAAAACTCGCCAAACCCGGCAGGGATATCTCCCTCGGCTGCTGTAACGACTCCTTCTAGATCCAAGAGTGAGCTGGAAAGGGCATCAAAATATCCTACGCTGCCACCGATGATACGCTGGCGTCCGGCCAGTAAGTCGCTTCCGATACGCTGCGGGTCACCAAAGGTCACACCGCCCAAAATCGGGCTTCCTACGTTTGCACGCAGATCCACTCGCTGACGGGAATAGCCTTCGGTGTTTACGTTCGCGGCATTGTTTGCCGCTGTAGCGATACCCGCATTTTGAGCGATAATGGCGCCGGCCCCCATATCCAGGAGGCCCATGAGACTGGACATGACATACTTTCGGTCAGATTGATTTGGATGCAGGTCGCCGGGGTTGTCCGACGGTACGCGCGCGTTTGTCGTATGACTGAACGCTCCTCGTATCAGTACCTAGTTTCGCCGAAATGGCGCCAATTGCTTCACCCATGAGTGCAGAGTTTGCACGCATCATCGCTCTAACCCTAGCTGCCGCGAAGGAGACACGCCGCCGAATGGCTTTGGTCTCCTTATCTTCTGTTCTCAATGTATCCCGCTTGTCCTCGGACTGGAGCGTCATAGACGTTCCAGCTGCATCCTCAAGTTGGATTAAGAAATCTTCTTTGTCTACAGCGATACGCGTAACTTCGGTGAAGTCACAACGCGCAATCGCTTGGATCTCGGCTTCTAGGCTCCCATAGAGCGAGTCTAGAAGCGCTTCTGTACGCAGCAAGTCGATAGCAAGATCGCTGCTCTGGCCTGCTGCTGCTAGCGTCACTCAGCGTCTCCAGCTCTAGCGATTTCGTCACCTAAGATATTCTCGGCGAGCTTTGAGTAGTCGACAGCATACTGATTGCTCTGAATCTGCACCCGGACTTCCTCGAGTCTGGCTTGAATTACCGGATCCAGTCCACCTGCAGCATTCGCTGCTGACATCTTTTGTGCGCTGCCCCCGATTGTAACAACATCTGCTTTGTTGTTACCGGACACATTCGCTTTTGCGCTCTTGGTAGAGGACTCACCGTCCTTTTTGCCAATTCGCGTAATTTCATTTTGATTTGCACCGTGTATTCGCATGAATCTGCTCCCTCAGTCTATCGATCGTCCGCCTTCGCGTATTCTTGAGAAGAAATGTCTTATTTCTTTTCCTGTCCCAGTAACTTACCGGGATCAATCGCTTTTCCGCCGCGTCTAACTTCGAAGTGTAAATGTGCACCGGTTACTCGTCCGGTTGCTCCCACGGTTCCAACGCTCTCGCCGGTCGCCAATTGTTGGCCGACTTTCACATTAATCGTGTTCAGATGCGCATATCGGGTTTCCAACCCGCCGCCGTGATCGACGATAACAATGTTGCCATAGGTCCCACCTTTACCCGCACGGACAACAACTCCAGGTCCAGAGACACCCACTTTGGTGCCCTTCACCGCAGCCAAATCGATTCCCTCATGGAAACTCTTAGCACCGGTGACCGGATGAATCCGACGGCCAAAGTTCGAGCTAACTCTCGCTTCCACTGGCATTGTGCTGAGCTTGTGGTTATGCGCCTTGTACGCCCGGGAAGCTCGCGCCACACCTATCGATGACTCAAGCGATGGAGGCGATGCAGCCAGTGACATGGATGGAGGCGATGCAATGGATGGCGCGACAGCGTTAGTCGCCACCGCAACTGCACTCTTGCCTCCTGAGGCAGAGATTGCTAAATACTCATCACCAGCAAACTGCGCTGATTTTACAGAACCGCCCTTTTCGAAGCCCTCAAGCTCCTTCGAAATCATCTCGGCGATTCCGACACCGCCAGATTTTGACATCTCGTCCGCCATTGCCTCATCCAGCATGTCTTGGAACGTCTCCTCAGCATATCCACCGCTGAACATACCTTCGCCAACTGTGGCTCGCATCTCCGCCAGCATTCTTCTTAAGAAGAAAGCCTCGAGCTTTTTGCCGGCAACCTCCGCGGTGGCCTCTTCGGCCGGAGCGCGGGTTGGTATGTGGTTTACAATGGAAGACATCGTTTTCTACAAGATAATTACTTCAGCTCGCAATGCGCCGGCGGCTTTCAAGGCCTGGAAGATAGACACAAGGTCACGGGGTTTGGCTCCCAGAGCATTTAGTGCAGCTGCAACATCACCCACTGTAGTTGCTTTCGGCAATACCCTTAGATCTCCTGAGCCTTCAGTGACATTAACTGCGCTATCTTGTGTTGCAGCGGTCTCTCCGTCGGAGAATGCTCCAGGTTGAGAGATCGCGGTCGATTCAGAAATTGTGACCGTTATCGCGCCGTGAGCAACAGCGACGCTAGATAGCGTGACTCCAGTGCCGACAACGACGGTTCCGGTTCGCTCGTCGACCACAACTCGGGCGGGAACATCGGGAACCGCATCAATAGACTCGATTGTGGCGATAAAGTGCACCGCGCGGGATCTCCACTCTTTGCCGATAAGCACGGTTATCGTGCCAGGGTCTCGGACAATTGCGATCTTGCTGGACATGGCCGCATCGATAGCGATGGCGATTCTTGAGGCGGTCGTGAAGTCGGGGTCTTTGAGAAGTAGGGTCACACGATCTCGGACGAAGACTGAAGGAGCGCCAACTTCGACCATTCCGCCAGAGGGTA
>JAESTW010000830.1 GCA_016763395.1 Kofleriaceae bacterium | reverse complement strand
GGTGCTAAGAAATTCTACAAGCATATTAAGAAGGCACTTGTGGCTCGCTTCGGAGCCGCGGAGAAGGCTCACAACCTGTCGATTACATCAAAAGATTGGTACATTGCCCGCAACAAGTACTCAGGACGGGCGGTAAAGCGAACGCTCAATGCGATCGTTATTCTCGAGAGTCCCAAGTATGGATGCCGAGGCTTTAATCTATCCTTCACGCAACAGTCCTTGGACGGGAAACGGAAGTACGGAGACACGATGTCGATAGGAGTTGGGTCCAGCCATAAGCTTCCCTGCGGCACCAAGTGATAGTGAGATTTTGATTCACAATTGGGGTCTGCCTACCTAATAAACGAGTTGCTTAGATGACGAAAGGAGCAATCTTAGGTGCAGCAATTCGGCCCCTACTCAGTCTCAACGGTCACTATCGCTACATCTTCGTCGAGAGCGACAACGGCAAATTCGACCTTCGCGAGGCTGTTTTCTAAAACGCAGATCAATCTCGCCTATGCTTCACAGGCTTGTACAATTACAATGCTCGGCCATGAGTACAAACCCACCAGCGCAGTCCCTCTACGATCTTTCAATTCCCAGCACGCTTGCCGGCTGCCAATCTCTTCTTACGATTCTGAAGAAGGCCGAGGTGCATGTGGTCGAACAAAAGTTCACGCCTTCCGCTGTTCTCGAAAAGCGACTCTTTCCGGACATGCTCTCCTTCACGCGACAAGTCCAAATGGCCACTGACACAGCCAGGCGAGGTGTCGATCGTCTAGAGGGAGTTGTACTCAGCTCCGTGGCCGACAACGAAACCAGCTTCGGAGAACTGATCGCCCGCGTGCAAGCGACCATTGGCCGCATCAAGACCGCTGACCGCGCCAAGATCGACCCGCACTTGGAAACCGAGATCGAAGTAAAGATGGGCCCAGAACACACGTTGACCCTGACCGGACGAAAGTACGCTGAGGGGTTTCTCTTGCCCAACCTGCTATTTCATGTAACGACAGCGTACAATATCCTTCGCACAGCAGGAGTGCCTTTGGGAAAGCGCGACTACCTAGCGAGCTTCTTGTCGTAGGCATTTGCCAAGGACGTTGCCCGACAAAGTAACTCGAAAATCTTGAGGGGCTTCCCGGCTCGGGAATTTATGAGCGGCCCCTTACGTAGGTGTGGATCCTCTACCTCAATGAGCGGCGGGATAACATCGCAAAAATTCGCTTGGTTGGCTAGGGACAATTGTTGTTGCTAGGCTGCCTGTATTGTGTCCATCAAAATAGTATCCATCTGCCGTCGAACCAGAAGTGCAACGGGTGTCGCTCGCTGTGCAAGCTTCCTTGTCGTTGCACTTGCCGCCTTGGGATTGAATCTCGGCTGCAGCAGTGAGAAAGATGGCGCCAAAGCAGATGCGTCGAATCAGAGTTTCTCGGACTCTGGCTTGGGGCGCGTGGATGCCATGGTGTCCCAGAGTACGGTGGGTGGATCATGCTCTCAAGCGAACGACTGCTCGGATCCACCGGACGCCGACTGTTTTACCGACGAGGCAGCGCAGTTCGGAATTGTCTACCCGGGTGGTTACTGCTCCAAGGGGTGTCGTGCAGAAAGGGACGAGCCGGCCATCGATTGCGGCACCGGCGCGTGTATCACCGCTAGCTCTACTGGCGGTGGGGGAAGCCAGCAACAGAGTTTTTGTGCAAAGACATGCACTACCGACGACGAGTGCCGCATTGATGAGGGGTACCGATGCAAGATGCTTCCCTTTGGCCTTGGTGGCTACTGTGACATCTAAGCCGGGTGCTCCGACACAGGAGTACGAGGTCGCACTAAAAGAGTCCATTGCGACTTGGAACGAGCGGGCGGCGGGGTGGGACTCACAAAAAGAGGCTCAGACCTATGCTGAGCAGGCGTTTTCGACCCTCGAACCTTTGCTCATTGCAGAGCTGCCTGTCGGCGTCCGGCCGCGGGTTTTGGACTTCGGCGCTGGTACCGGGTTGCTGACGGCCAAGCTCCTGCCCTTGGCCAAGGAAGTCGTCGCCATCGATATTGCTGACCAAATGCTCAAAGTCCTGGGAGAGCGGATTGAGCAAGAAGGGTGGACCAAGATCAAACCAGTGTGTGGTGACCTTCTCGATCAGGCAATTCGGTCACAGCCGATTTTCCAAGCGCCCTTCGACCTTATCGTCGCGTCGTCGGTCTGCTCTTTTCTGCCCGACTACCCCGCCTTTCTTGATGTTGTCAGCAAGTTGCTTTCGCCGCAAGGCATTTTTGTGCAGTGGGATTGGCTTGCCAATGAGGCTGGCGACTGGGCATCAGGGTTTTCCCTAGAGCAGATTGAGAATGCGTATAGCGCCAATGGACTTCAGAGCGTCCGTGTAGGCAAAGGCTTCGTCTTTGAGTTTCAGGGCAAGGAGCTCGACGTCTTGATGGGCGTCGCTCGCAAGCTCCTAGCAGATTGCTAAAGGAATTAGGGCATGGCAGGCGTCGGACGAGTGGAAGTAGCCTGTCCGAAGCACTGTGGTCGAATTTTTTGGGCCGACCTCTGAGGCCCGCCCCAAGACCTATCAGTACTGCGGCGAAAGAGATACACAGCGCCACTTCTCTGGAACGTCCAGGCCCCGATGTGAGGAAACTACTCCCATGTAGTCCGCCGCAAGCCTTTGAAATCTCGCAGAAACAGCTTGGTATAGGCATTGCTCTGTGGGGACATATGACACCACAGTCCTTCCTGCTCTTGTGTTCTCTCTCGCTATTCTCAGCTTGTACGGGGGAAATCACCGGCGATGACTTTCACGGCGACGAGCAAGATCTGGGCAACATCCAGATCACAACCCAGCGAGTCCGGGATTTTGAAACTTCTACCTGCTCTACCGCCAGCGTAGCGGCATTGTCTCGGCAAATCGCAGAAGAAATGCTGTGCATGGCGCCTGGGGTGGTAAGTAAACTCGAAGCCCAGGGCGGCCTGAGCTTCACTTCGTCCGCGGTATTGCCGTACATGGAGGCCGAGGCAGCGCAAGATCTGCTGGACGCAGCGGCTGAAGTTCCGATCATTCTCAATAGCGGTTTTCGGACGGTCGTACAACAGTACCTGCTGCGAAAGTGGTTCGAACGGGGGCGTTGCGGCATTCCTAGTGCGGCCCGTCCGGGACGTTCCAATCACGAATCGGGACGTGCGATTGACGTCGCCAATCGCGCCCAAGCAAAGTCGGCTCTCCGGCGTCATGGCTGGCGAGATCCGCTCCAACGCGACCCTGTACACTTTGAACACCGCAGTTCGCCGGACATGCGCGGCCTAGACGTTCACGCCTTTCAGCGCCTGTGGAACAGAAACAACCCTTCGGACACAATCAGCGAAGACGGTGAGTATGGCCCCAACACCGAGTCCCGCTTGCGAAAATCACCAGCGGCAGGCTTTTCAATTGGGCCAAGCTGCGCAGGGAGTGATGCCGCCAATTGGGTTGGCGACAGTTGCGAGAGCGATGCTGGCTGTGAGTTGCCCAACGGCGATGGCAGCTGTAGCAGCTGGTTTGACGCGAATTCGGATCAGTTGCAGGGAATGTGCACTTCCTCCTGCAACGGAGTTTGCCCACAACGTTCGGGTGAGCGCACCAGCTTTTGTGCCGACACCGGACAAAGCGAGGGCCTCTGTGTTCCTCAAAGTGTTGGCGGTAGCGAAGGATGTCTGGGAGTCACCGGCTCTCGCCTCCTGCCGCTGCGGCGATTTGAACAGAACGGCCTACGTTCACAGGTGCAGACGGTATGCGCCCCACCGCAAACTGCTGCCATCTCCTGCCAAAGCGACAATCGCCAAGGAGAGTGCATCGACACTGATGTGAGCGAATGCCCGGGCGATCTGGTACACGGCGTTTGTCCGGGTGGAAACTCGATTCGCTGCTGTTTGCAATGAGCCCCGCTCGGGATAGAATAGTCTTTCGATCATGAGCCCCCCGACAATGCGCCATCGTCCTGCCTTCACCCTCGCCCTAACAAGCAGTTGGGACGGGACGCCGCTACTCGCCGAGGAGTACGGAGAAGTTAAACTGCACTTCGGCGAGAGTGGATTGCACCTGCAAATGCGGGCTCGCTATTGGCAAGACCCGGCCCCAAAAGCGCCCGCCGGGAGCACCTCGGCCCTGTGGGAGCACGAGGTCTTGGAGCTGTTTTTACTGGGCTCGGACAATCGCTACCTCGAACTGGAGTTTGGCCCCCACGGCCACTATCTGGCACTAGAGCTACATGGAGAGCGCACGATTGTGCGTCAAGGATTCTCTATCGATTACACCGCGCAGATCGGCGACTCTGAGTGGAGCGCCGAAGCGTACATCCCGGGCGACTTGCTGCCTCCGGGGCTCGACAGGCTGAACATCCACGGCATCCACGGACAAGGCAACAAACGACGCTACCTCGCTTGGAAAGCGTCCTCGGACAAAAAACCTGATTTTCACTGTTTGCGATCTTTCGGGACAATCTCCGAAGCCAGCGCGTCCGGGTCCTAAAGATCTAGCCGGACAAAAGGTCGGCGATCACTTCTTCGTCCGCTACAATCTGCCGACAAATTGCCGGATCTCATCGATGTATTGGGTCTGGTTGGCGGAAAAGATGCTGTTGTGATCTCCCCGGGGCAAGATGACGATCTTCGCGCTCTCGCCTATCCACTCGGCATTGCGTGCAGCGTGGCTTTTGTCCACCAGATCATCACCCTCGGCGTGAAGAACGAGAGACGGTTGCGAGAAGTTCTTGAGCTTTTTGCAGTGATCGAAGCGCTCACTAAACTCCTGTACGAGTTCTTCGGAGCTTACGCCCAACTCTCGAGGACTAGCGCGCAGTAGAACTCGCTCCAGTGGATCGGCAATACCGCTCTCCAAGATTAGCCCTGCAATTTGCGGGTATCGATAGGCGAATTCGACGGCATAGATGGAACCTACCGAGCGACCAAAAACAATGATCTTTGCCGGATCGCCAGCGCTCTCGCAGATGGCAGCCACATCGTCAAGCATCTTGCCCATCTGCGGCTCTCCGCTCGATGCGCCATAGCCTCGATACTCTGCAAAGAAGCTATTGAGCCCCATTGAGTCGAAGAGTTCCGGCATTCCGGGCAAATAGTCCGCTACGATTTCGCCATTTCCGTGAAAGTGCAGGAGCGTCAGGTCGTGCCCGCGCTTTACCGAGAAACACCCAAGCTCTGCGCCTTCAACCGAAACCATGGTCGCCCCGGGCAACTCACTTGTCCGGGGGAAGAAGTAGCGTTGTCCGATTATAGGGTGATCGGATATGGCCATCGACATCTATTTAGCCTTGGGCGGTGGCGGCGGACGCAGTGTTGCCATAAAGCCTTTGAGCGTCTCTACTTCGTACACAAGCGCGTGTTCTTTGGAATCATCTTCGTCCAAGGACAAGGCTTTGGCGACGGAATGCAGGTAGTCATCTTCGGCAAAATCAAACTCACCGTCCGCCGAGTGAACCGATGCAACAACGTCCAAGAGCTTCTTGCGATCGCTTTTCCCGTCGGAAGAAAATATGCTCGCGACCTTCTCTAGGTCAAAAGAGGCGGGTGCAAAGGTGTCGATGCGGGTTTGCAGTTCGGGGCTAATCTCGCCGTCGGGCATCAGCTCTTTGAGATAGTCCTCGACCACTTGCTTTTCCTTTTCATGCAGATTTTCATCGGCATAGGCAGCACCCATTAACAAATCACAGACAGCTTCGACGCGATCTTCCATGGCGTGAACAGTACGGCAATTGGGGTACTTTGGACAAGGGAGACTGCTCCTTGCTACCCCATTTTGCTGCCCAAGAAAGAATCGACAACTGCTGTGGGAGAGTTCTGCTCCCGCGGTTGCCAG
>JAESTW010000829.1 GCA_016763395.1 Kofleriaceae bacterium | reverse complement strand
GTGTTGATGAGTTCAGCGACCATATTGGTCACCGACACCGCAACAGCAACCGAAGCATCGGCCTTTCCGAGTTCCTGTAACACTAGCGAGTACGCCATGGTTCCAGCTTCTGCTCCGCCGTAGGCTTCTGGCACGTTGATTCCCATCAGTCCAAGCTTGGCCAAGGCCTTCAGCTCCTTTGTGGGGAATTCGCCGGTCACATCCCGCTCTGCCGCCTTGGGTAACAGCTCGCGCGTTGCGAAATCTCTAGCGGTTTGTTGAATCAGTACTTGTTCTTCGTTTAGTGATAAGTCCACAGTGTTACTCCGGGTTGTATCGAAAGCCGAGTTTCGCGATTTTCCCTCGCGGGTCGGTGAGTGTCCAGCTCGTAATTTTCGCTGATGCACAGTCCGCCCAAGCGGCATCGATGCCCTCAGGGTTGGGTGAAGCAAAGCCAGCAGAAGTGACGAGTCCGCGGTTGCCGAGGTAGAGAGTTACCCAAACATTGCGAGGCTCTGTCGATTGAGCGCTGCAAGCGTCGAGCTCGGCCGGTTTGTCCGCCAGTTCGCTATCTGCACGTTCTTCGGACCACCACAGGCTAGACCGGCGAGATTCAAACTCAAGTGGAATCGAAAAGTCTGCTTCTCCGCCGCTTGGCTCGCGAAACTCCATCCCCATTCCGACCTTGATCAGGCAGCTCTCTACGGCCCAGGAACCGATGCTACTTTTGCTTATTCGAACGCCCTTGACGCTGCCATTCCGGGCAATGGTAAAGCTAAGCTCAATGTCTCCGCCGAGATAGGCATTCCTCTTAGATGCGCCTTGAAAACAGACAGCCAGCGCTGTCGAGTGAGGTTTTATTCCCTTGGAAATATCGTAGGTGCTAATGGTGCCCTTGAGCCCTTCGATAGATACGCCATCGTCATCGTCATCATCGTCCATGCCGGGTGCCGTCGCCCGATGCCCCTCACTTCCGTCTCCGTAAAGCTCTGGCTCATGCCCTTGCTTGGGTGCAGGCGTTTCACCCGAAGGCGTGTCAGAGCCCCCGCAGGAGGACATTAGGAGCAGCAGTACGCACAGTGCTGAATTTCGTATCATAGCCATCTTCGCTCAGAGATTCTGCAGCATAAAAGTGAATGTATAGGGTAGTTCTTGGGGCAATTCTGAAAACTGCCAACGTCCTATAGCTTCCAGAACACATGTCTCGAGGGCCGCGGATCGCTTTGTCGTGCCGACAACCTTGAGTTCCAGGGGAACTCCACTCTTCTGAATGACCATGCCAACGGTTAGCTTGATCTTGCCCTCTTCTTCGGCCTCGCCCGCCTCAACAGCGTCCGGGTAACAGCGCGCCACTGTGCTCGACTTTCGTTCGAAGGTTCGCTTGATCTCGTTGAATGAATCGTCCGAGATCATTTCATCCTCTCGATCGATGTACTCCTCTTCCTCTTCCATCTCGACCAGAGGCGTTGGCGCAGGCTCAGATTTCTTCTCACTGCCGCCACAGGACGCTAGAGTCAAGCTCCCGACGAAGCAGAGCAAGAAAGTATCTCGCCGCCGACTGATTGTTGTTGTCTCCACTGTGCCCATCATTTCCCCTTTGCCATATAGTTCGTGATCACGAGACGCTGAATTTCACTTGTGCCCTCGTAGATTTCCGTAATTTTCGCGTCGCGAAAGTGTCGTTCTGCTGGGTATTCGGTTACGTAACCGTTGCCACCGAAGATTTGAATGCATTCTCGTCCGGCTTTGTTGGCGATATCGGACGCGAAGAGTTTCGCCATCGCCGCCGCTTTGCCATAGGGCTTGCCCGCATCCTTCAAATACGCTGCCTTCAATATCAGCAGACGAGCTGCATCAACCTCGGTTGCCATGTCCGCCAGCTTCCACTGAATACTCTGGTGCTCCGCAATAGGCTTTCCGAAGGTTCTGCGCTCCATAGCGTATTCCAGACTGTCCTCCAGGCAAGCTCGGGCAATCCCAAGCGCCTGGGCAGCGATTCCGATTCGGCCGCCATCGAGCGTGCCCATCGCAACCTTGAATCCGCCACCAACTTCGCCCAAGACCGCGCTCTTCGGCAACCGGACATTGTCCAAGAAAATCTGGCAGGATTTCGAACCGCGGATTCCGAGTTTGTCATCCGGCGGTGAAGTACTCACTCCCGGAGTATCCATCGGCAGGATGAAAGCGGTGATGCCCCGGTGCCCGCGTTCTTTGGCGGTCATGGTCATCAGCACACAGACGTCGGCCACTGGCCCGTTGGTGATCCAGTTTTTTGTACCGCTGATGAGGAAGTCATCGCCGTCTGGCAGCGCTACCGTAGTCTGCGCCGCCGCGTCCGAGCCAGCGCCCGGCTCGGAGATAGCAAAACAACCAAGCTTTTCGCCGTTGGCTAGAATCGGCAACCAGTTTTTCTTTTGCTCCTCGGTGCCGTATCGATAAATCGGATCGCAAACCAGAGAATTGTTTACGCTCATAATCACGGCAGTAGAAGCGCATGCGGCAGCAATTTCTTCAATCGCCAGTGCGTAGGACACGTTGTCCATGCCGGCGCCGCCGTACTCCTCCGGGACGGCAACGCCCATAAAGCCAATCTCGGACATCTTCGCCACAAGCTCCGTTGGATGCTTGTGCTCCCGATCAATCCGCGCTGCCTGTGGCAACACTTCCGCCCTGGCGAAATCGCGGGCAGTCTTTTGCAAAAATTGTTGTTCTTCGGTCAGGCTAAAATTCATGATCGTGGACTATCTATTTTTAAACTCAGGGGCACGCTTAGCAAGAAAGGCACTCATACCCTCTTGCTGGTCTTCGGTATCAAAAAGGCTCGCAAATGCGAATTGTTCGAGTTGGTTTGCATGAGGCAAAGCCATGTCCGCACCGATTTGCATGACTCGCTTGGCCTCTGCTACTGCCAATGGACCATTGGCGACGATTCGCCCGGCTGTCGCTTTGGCTTTGGCCATGAGTTCGTCCGGCGCATAGACAGCGTCTACCAAACCGATTCGCAAGGACTCCTCGGCGTCAATAATGTCACCGGTAAAGATGAGTTCCTTGGCCTTGGCAAGGCCAACCCGACGACTGAGCCTCTGGGTTCCGCCAAATCCTGGAATCACTCCGAGTTTAACCTCCGGTTGTCCGAGTTTGGCCTTCTGCGATGCGTAGATAAAATCACACGCCAGCGCCAGTTCGCATCCGCCACCCAGCGCAAAGCCGTTAACCGCGGCAATATAGGGCTTGGTTGACTCTTCAATAGCCATGCCCATACCGCCGCCAATCTCAGCAAAGAACTGCGCTTCACGAGGGCTCATCTCGGCCATCTCCGCGATGTCCGCACCCGCTACAAATGCCTTTCCAGCACCGGTGAGAATGACAACGCCAACCTCGTCGTCGACCTCAAGCTCGGCAATCGCCATGCTGATCTCGGTCAACAAATCCGGACTCATCGCATTGAGCGATTCTGGCCGATTGATCGTCAGAACCGCGATCTTGTCCGCAATCTCAATCTCAATCATCTCGTAATGCACTAGTTGACCCTCTTGCCTTGCGCGTCGTAGGCGTAGAAGCCGCGGCCACTCTTGCGTCCGAGCCAGCCCGCCGCAACATGCTGCTTAAGCAGAGGGCAAGGGCGATATTTGTCATCACCGAGTTCTTGGTGCAAGACGTTCGCAATTGCCAGGCAGGTATCGAGTCCGATGAGGTCGCTGAGTTCCAGCGGTCCCATGGGATGGTTTAGTCCGAGTTTGATACCAATATCGATATCTTCGGCGCTTCCCAGCCCTTCGTAGAGCGCAAAACAGGCCTCGTTGATAAGTGGGATGAGAATTCGATTGACGATAAAGCCGGGAATATCCCGGGCTGCGACCGTTGTCTTGCCAAAGCGCTGGGCGAGAGCAACCGTAGCCTCATAGGTTGAGTCGTCTGTCGCCAGTCCTCGGACAATCTCGACAAGTTTCATCACCGGCACGGGATTCATGAAGTGCATGCCGATGACCTTTTCGGGACGTCCGGTGCAGGCCGCGATCTTGGTGATCGAGATGGAAGACGTGTTCGATGCCAAGATCGTGTCTTCGCGAGTAACAGCGGCCAGTTTGGTGAAGATATCGATTTTGATATCTTCGCGCTCTGGAGCCGCCTCCACGACCAAATCACAGTCGGCGAGATCTTGAAAATCAGAAAAGGGAGAAATCCTAGCTAGGCTAGTTTCCCTGACCTCTTGAGAGATTCTCTCTTTGCTGACCAGACGGTCCAACGCTTTGCCGATTCGCGCAACCGAACCAATTGCCAGTTCTTTGTTGGCATCGAGTAGACAGACATTCAAGCCGGACTGTGCTGCCACTTGAGCGATGCCCCGACCCATTTGTCCGGCGCCAACGACACCGATTGTTTTAATGGTTGAGTTTGTCACTGTCTTAGGACCTTTCCACCATCAGAGCGATGCCCTCGCCACCACCAATGCAGAGACTTGCGCCACCGCGTTTTACGTCTCGACGTTTCATTGCGTGAAGCAAGGTGACCAAGATACGTGCGCCGGATGCACCGATTGGGTGTCCGAGAGCAACTGCGCCACCGTCGACGTTTACCTTGTTGCTGTCGAGGCTCAGAATCTGATTATTGACAAGAGATACAACAGAGAATGCCTCGTTGATTTCCCATAAATCTACTTCTTCGGGTTTCCATCCGGCCTTGTCGCAAGCTTTGGTGATGGCTGCTGCCGGCGCGGTGGTAAACCACTCAGGAGCTTGCGCATGCTGGCCGTAGGAGACGATCTTAGCCATCGGAGTCAATCCGCGTTTCTCGGCTTCTTCGGCGGACATAAGTAGGAGCGCTGCCCCGCCGTCGTTGAGCGAAGAAGCATTGCCAGCGGTGATCGTGCCATCCTTTTTAAGGGCTGTCCGAAGCGCGGGTAGCTTCTCGGGCTTCCCTCGTCCGGGCTCTTCGTCGGTGTCCACAACAATCTCGCCCTTGCGGGTTTTTATCGTAACCGGGACGATTTCAGCTTTGAAGAGACCATCGCCAATCGCTGCCACTGCCCGCTTGTAGCTCTCGATTGCAAACGCGTCTTGGTCTTCTCGGGAAATGCCCTTTTCTTTGGCGCAGAGCTCAGCGCAGTTGCCCATGTGCTGGTCGTTGTAAACGTCCCACAGGCCGTCGTTCACCATCGAATCAATGAGCGTGATGTTGCCCATCTTGGTTCCTTGACGGCCGCCAATTTGCAAGTGTGGAGCTTGCGACATGTTCTCCATGCCTCCGGCAATCGCGATGTCGATGTCGCCAGATGCAATCGCCTGCGCTGCGAGAACGACAGTTTTGAGGCCGGAGCCACAGACCTTGTTAACGGTAGTGCAAGTCACACCTTTGTCCAAGCCCGCAGCCAATGACGCTTGCCGAGCCGGCGCTTGTCCAAGTCCGGCGGGTAAGACACAGCCCATGAATACTTCTTCGATGTCTTCGGCCTTGACCTGAGATTGTGCGAGCACGCCGCGAATTGCGACAGCCCCAAGCTCGGTCGCAGGGACAGTTTGCAAGGAAGACAAAAATGAACCGATCGGAGTTCGAGCAGCCGCTACAATTACAACATCGCGCATGATGATTTCTCCAGAGAAAGTAAGTGGAAATCACGACCCTGCGGCACGCGCTTCCTAAACCTAGGTGGGGAATAACTGACCCCTAGCTATGGTGTCAAGGCGCCCAGGAGTTCGGTATGGAACGAGTCCAGGTCTCCACCCGCTTAGGAAAACTGCTTGGCGCGAGCTAAAATTACCGGCAATTCACCGACAAAGCGCTCAGCGTCTGCCTGCGTGGTGCCCCGGCCCACCGAAACCCGGATGCATTCGAGTGCTTCATCCTCGCCGAGCCCAACTGCCATGAGAACCGTTGAGGGCAAATTGGTCCCCGAAGAGCAGGCTGCCCCGGTAGAAATCGCGATACCAACCAGGTCAAAACTCGAAACTAAGAGGTCGCCGGGAATTCCTGGAAAATGAACGCAAATCGTATTGCACACTCCCTCCTTATCGCTTGATAAAAGGCGCCCCCCCAAACCGGCGATCTCCTCGGCGAGATAGGCGCATATTCTTCGCTGCCGATCACTGTCGCCCAGCCCCTCTTGTACGGCCGAAGCAGCCGCTCCAAAACCGGCGATCAATGCTGTAGCCTGTGTGCCGGGGCGCCGACCGGATTCCTGCTTGCCCCCACCAATAATCGGTAACAAATCGATCCCGGGGCGAATCCACAGCGCTCCAACTCCTTTGGGTCCGCCAATTTTGTGGGCAGATACGCTGATTGCATCTGCCCCGATGGTTGCAACCGAGAGAGGCATGCGCCCAAGCGCCTGCACTGCATCGCAAAAGACCAGCGCCCCTGCGTCGTGGGCTAGCTTCACCACCGCCTCGTAGTCCACCACGGTGCCCAGCTCGTGATTCACCAGCGAAAAGGCCACGGCAGCGGTCCGTTGATTCGCCAAGAGTTCGGATGCTCTCGCGATGTCGATTCGCCCTGCGGGGTCCACAGGCAAACTTTTCAGCGAGAAGCCCCGGTCCTGTAATGCCTGCCCCGCGGCCCACAGCGAAGGGTGAACCGTACTCGGTATGAGAATTTGTCGACGCTCCTCGCTCACCGCTCGGGCAAGTCCGAGCAGCCCGAGATGATTCGCCTCGGTTCCGCCAGAGCAAAACACCACATCGAGAGCAGCAGCAGACAGCACCTTCGCAACAATACGCCGGGCCTGCTCGATCCACTGCCGGGAAGCCCTTCCTTCGGCATGAGGACTGCTTGGGTTTCCAGTCGTTGTTAAGGCATCGAGGATTACCCCATGAACACCCTGCACAATTGGGGCGCTGGCATTATGGTCAAGATAGAGGCGCTTATGTTTCGAAGGTAGAGCAGGCATTTGACTTTGGACTGCGCCAGACTACATGATTTGTGCCGGCGGACTGCCCACCTCTTTTCTTTTTTTCTGGAAAACTAATTCTTTTATGTCGGACGATGTCGGTTCGCTTTTACTGCGCGCAGGAATGATAGCTCCTCAACAACTTGAGGAAGCCCGCAGTGCCGCGAAAAAAAACGGTGGAACAGTTCCCGAGCAGCTCATTCAACAAGGTGAGCTCGACGATGAAGAACTCACGCGATTCTACTGCCGACAGTTGTTGATTCCCCGAATCAATCCATCGCAGCTTGCCAAGCTACCTCCGCATTTGCTGGAAAAACTTCCAGCAGACATGGCTAGTGAGTTTCGAAGTATTCCGGCAATGATGGATACCGATGGCAACTTGACGCTGGTTATGTCCGATCCTAGCGACATCAAGGCTGCCGATGAAATCGGGTTCTTTACCGGTTCGTACATTGTCCGGGCCATTGCTACGCAGGCCCAAATCGCATGGTGCCTGGCGCACTACTACAATCAAGTTACGCCCTTGCACAAGCAACTCATTTCGAGTGGACAATGGCCCAGGGACTCGGGGCCCAGGGTCTCGGATAAGCCGACGCCGAACAAGAAGCCTAAGGAACGCGAAGACTCGGATCAAATCTCCACCGGCCCACTCGCGCGTGAGAAGCGAGAAGTAAAACTGGGAACCGCTCGACGCAGGAGCCGGAGGCGCGCAGCGGTGCCCAGACGTCCCACCAATCAGCAGCCCTCGCCGCCAGAACTTATCGCTCGGGCTGGAGAAATCATCAGCAGAGGCAGCGAGCGAGATCGGCGGGTATCCATGCAGCCGGCAGTCGTCATTTCCTCAGACGATTCCCAGCCGTCGATTGTTATTTCGATAGAATCCGACGCAATTCCCGAGTCCATCGAAAAAGGCACAGACACCTCCCCTTTTCTGCTCAACAGCGACACACTTAAAACTATCGGCGAGGACGACTCCAGCTCCAAGGCAAAAAGGTCAGCAACGCCGCCGCTTGGCTCCAACCCTGAGCCAATTCTACTAAAAGCCAAGGGCAAAACCATGCGGCGAATGGCCCGCGACACCTTCACTGGAGTGGGTTCTTTGGGCAGTGATGGCTCAATCACCCCATGGGAGAAGGCCCTAGCGCAGCACGCCACTGCGAGAGATCCACTGCGAGATACCATCCAGATGAAGCCGATACGATTCGGTTCGGACGATTCCACTGCCAATGAGAGGCTCGACGACGGTGACCGTGATGGCGAAAAGACCAATCCCGAAAAGTTCGTAGTCAAATTACCCAAGACCGATACTCCAGATACTCTCTCAACGAGCCAGAGCTTGGACGACATGGATGGCGACGACGACTGGGGACTACCGGACGACACCGTTCTGCCGATGCCCATTGGCGAGTCAAACAGCATTCCGCACTCTGTTGATGACGAGGCAACCATTAAGATGACTCCTATTCTGCCGATGGATCGCGCAGACACCAGCGATTCGTCGATGGATCGCGCAGACACCAGCGATTCGTCGATGGACGATTTGCCCGGGGCGGCTGTAGAACAGTCCCCTGCCGTGGAACAGGCCGTGGAAAGGGCTTCGATAACTGAGCAGCCCCAGGTAGTAGACCCGCTCCCAGGTGTCGTTGCGAGCGAGGCGACTGTAGACGTGTCCGCAGGAATCGCATCCAAGGTGCTCGGCGCGCTTCGCACGATCGATCGCGCAAACGACAAGGGCGATGTCGTCGAGGCTCTTTTGGACTTTCTCGATCTTGCCTTCGGCCGTTGTGGATTTTTGACCCTGCGAAAACAGGAGCTAACCCCTTGGCGTCTCCACGGCTGTTCGGACGACGCGAGCACTTCAATAGACGTGTCCGAAGACTCTGCCCTAACCGATGTCATTCAGATGCACCTGCCCTACTCAGGTAAAATCAACGACGATAGTTCGAAGCAGCTCGCCAACGACTTAGAATACCCCGAGGCACGAAATATCCTATTGCTACCGATGATGGTGAAGGGACGTGTTCTTGGCGTGCTCTTCGGACTATCAGTGCAAGACAGGCTCTTCGAGGAGCATGTGGCGGTATTGGCAGAAGCCGCCAGTGAAGCGTTTGAGCGTATTATTCTGTCCAGCCGGGACTAGAAGGCCGCCCGCCTGTTTGAATTTCAGCGTACTGGGCACCACCTTGGCTGCCAACACGTCTAGATCAACACGGACTAGACGCGGAAAATACTAGCGCAGGGCGAAAGACGGTGAAGTCGCAAGCCATCACAGGAGGCCTACTCCTGTACCTCCGCGGCTTCGACCCCGAGTTCCTCAAACAGCCCCGGGTTCACTTCGGCAATCGCGCTTTGCAAGGCCGCCTTCTTGGCACCCCGCTTGTGAGCACGCCGAATTGCGTTGGATGCTTCCTCTTTGGAACCACCAGTTTTTACCAGCGCACGGGCAAAGGGTAATGATAGCAAACGCGTCAACGCTGACTTAACTTATCAAAATACTCACTCTGTTGAAAACTGGGATTTCACTGGACAACTGAGTTATCTTGACACAAGCGCAAAATCTGACTTGTTTTTATTTCCTG
>JAESTW010000828.1 GCA_016763395.1 Kofleriaceae bacterium | reverse complement strand
TGGGTCGGGTCGTTCTGGCATATCAACGCCTGGTCCTACCTGTACGTTGCAAGAGTTTGATGCCCAACGTCCCAGGTAGTGTCCGCCGAGACGCTGATCGTCTGGCCTGTCGCGGTACGCTCCGCCAAGGGCTCCAACTTCGCCGTCACGGTTTAACCAAACACCTCGGAAGTGACCCTCTTGGTAACGACCAGCGAAGAGGCCGCGAAATCCGCCTTGGTCTCCAATGTACTTGCCGAAGAAGACTTTGTTGCCATTGTCACGCTCTCCGTATACGCCTCGCATGTGTCCGATTAGATCGCCGTCGCCATCGCGAACCTGTCCGAGAAGTCGTCCGCGGTGTGGCGCTACCTGGTGCCAGCGTCCGCGCAAGAATCCACGAGAGCAATCTTGTTCGTCCTGATGGCGTCTTTGAGCGACGACCACGATTCGGTCTCCACGCTCTCCAACATCATAGCTAGTAGGCCCAGCCAGGATATCTCGAACATCAACGGTGTACTCGGTACCGCCATCGCCAACGAACTCTAGGCGAAATGGCTCTTCAGCGTTCGGTGTTGGGTCAATTAGAGTAATTCGCAGTCCAGCGCTTCCTCGTCTTGTCAAAGAGCGAAATCGGACGGAGTCTCGCTGGTCGCGGCCTTCAACTTGATCGTCTCGATCTGGACGGAATCCCATGGAGCGTCGGACGATTATAGCGCCTCGGTTGACTCGAAGGCGACCGCTCCAGTCTGCGTCGTCCGAGATGTCAGAGCGAAAGGGGAGTTGTCCCCAGCGAATGACCGCATCGACTCGCATGGCGTCCGAACGAGCGGCCATCGCGACGACTTCGGCATCGTCAGCCATTGCGTCGCTTAGATCGAGCTCTTCAGCAAATTGCGCGTCTGCGAATAAGTCTGATTCTCCGAAGAGTGGGGCTTCGTCTTCCATGTCCAGGCCGCCGTTGTCCAACTGAAGTTGTTCAGCAATGGAGTCTGCATCATCGAATGAGTCTTGCTGGCAAGCGGTGAGAGGGAGCGCGATAAGGGCAGCGCTGGCGAGTAGTGTGCGAAAGTTTTTAGTAGTAATCATAATAGTCTTTCTCCTGGTGGAATGGATGAAGCCGTTCTCGGCGTACACTAGGGACTAGAGCAAGTTGCTTGCCAGGAATTCCTCGTCGGCAGTAATCCAGTAAAATCAGCTGCTTAAACTGATATTACGTGGTGTTGTGGCCTGTGTCCGGTACCTGTATGGATCGCCGCCACGGCTGACTTTGGTCTACAGCGGTACATCTAGGTACCACTAGTCACAGGGCTTCTACTGCTCTGAGAGCTTGTCCGCAGTACTGGCGGTTTCGGTCGTCGCGGTGTTGGCCGCGGTATCGATGGTGTTGGTCGCGGTATCGATGGTGTTGGTCGCGGTCATCGTAATGGCAGTATCGATGTTGGTCATCGTGTCGGTCGCGGTCGCCCTGGTGGAACCCTCGTCTGCCGCCGAGAGCAGTCGCTCACGGGCAAGTCCGACATACCTCGCGTCCGCATCTCCGGACAACCATCGGCGATTCAAACGTGACGCGACCATTGCGGTTGTTCCAGATCCGGCGAAGGGGTCGACGACCAAGTCGCCCTCATTGCTACTTGCTGCGATGAGCCGGCGTATCAACTCTTCGGGCTTCTGCGTGGGATGTGCGTTTCGCTCAGGCGTGCCATTGCGCAAGACGGGGATCTCCAGCACGTCTCGCGGCTTGGCTCCCAGAGGATGGGGCTGCCAGGAATCACGGCTCTTGCTCTTTCCAGCGTACTGAGAACTCACCGCTTGCACTCGTCCGGGGTACTTCTTGGTGTGATTGTTGTACGGAATTCGTATGTCGTCGATGTTGAGCTTGGTGCGTTTGGTACTTCGCAGGTGGATGATCGACTCATGAGAGCGGCCCCAGTCACTGCCCAAATTTGCCTTGTTCTTGTAGTACCAAATCAGCCATCGGCAAGCAGTGAATCGTTTTGCACTGCGAACCTTGATTTCTGCGAGAATCTCTGAGAACCCGCAAACGTAGGCACTGCCGCCGGGCTCGAGGATTCGCTCGACTTCGGTGAGCCATAGGTCGCACCAATCTACATACTCATCGAGCGATTCAAAAACATCCCAGCTGTCCTTGGCAATGGCATAGGGTGGATCGGCAACCACCAAAGCAACCGATTCGCTTGCAATATCTTTCAGAAAGTCGAGTACATCCGCGCGATAGAGTTTGCCCAGCCTTGATTCATAGGCGAGAGTCGGCGGCGAGAGCGGCCCATCTAGATCGCTCGGTATTGCCAATTCTTTAGCAACTCTTGGTGGACGTTTGGGCATCGGCTGCGGCAGGATACACTGCATGGCAGCTAGTAGCTACTTTGTACACGATAGCGCGGTAGTCGATGAGGGCGCGGTGATTGGCGAGGGCACCAAAGTGTGGCACTTCACTCACGTAATGTCGGGCGCGGTGATTGGCAAGGGCTGTGTCATCGGCCAAGGTTGCTACATTGCGAACGTCAAAATCGGATCCGGCGTCCGTATTCAAAACAATGTCAGTGTCTATGATGAGGTTACTCTCGAAGACAATGTGTTTTGCGGCCCCTCGTGCGTGTTTACCAACGTTATCAACCCGCGTTCAGAGGTCGAGCGCAAGAGAGAGTATCACCCCACTCTAGTCAAGCGAGGCGCAAGCATTGGCGCCAACGCCACGATAGTGTGCGGTGCAACGATCGGTGAGTACGCATTTATCGGCGCCGGCGCAGTTGTCCGGGGCAAGGTTCTCGACCGAGCTTTGATGGTTGGTGTCCCCGCCAAACGCATTGCTTGGGTATGTGACTGTGGATGTACCTTGACGACTGCTGACGATGAGGCGTCGTGCAAGGAATGCGGACGCGACTACCGAATCGAAGAATCCGGGGCTGTGCCCGTGGCCGAGTAAAAACTGCGCAGGCGTCCGAGGAGTTGGATTGGATCGAATCCCAACATTGAAAACGGATTTACTGAGCTGTTTTTCATTCGATCTTGAGCAGCGCCAGCGAGGTTTCCGGCCATAGAACGAGCACTCTTGGGCAGAAATCGCGCCATGCGTTTGGCCGAGGCGGAGGCGACAGCGAGTGCTGCGGCACCTCCGAGCAACCCCTGTAGCCAAGCAGGAGCTGGTGAAATAACCAGATTCCCCAGCTTTAGCTCTCGGGCCAATTGTTCCGGTGGCCCAGTTAAGATACGAGTGACCGTATCCTTTTCAATGAAGATAGAGATTGCGGGGCGGGCTAGACGGGTGGTCACCGCCTGGTTGATCTTAGAATAGTTCGCACGCCAGTCTCGACATAGCTCCCTCTCGCTTACTAAGTCCGCTATTGCTGGGTGCATGGTGGCAAGTGAGAACGCGCCTTCTTCTTTGAGGGCGATTCCCGAGCAGTGGATGCGTTTGCTCTTTTCGTCAATTACGTAGACGACCAGGGCACTTTTGTCCGGGACAAGTAGATCGAGTGTTTTTTGCAGCGCTGGGGCTCGCAGTGGCGGAATCAGATCGAGAAGTGGTGGCTCACTCCATATGCCCTCGCAGGTTCGCAACGCTTGCCAGAGCACGATTCCCTGAGATGCGTAGTCGTCGGAGAGAGCAATCTTTGAATCGACGGCACCGGCCAGTTGTCCGAGTGCCTCTCGTTCTAGGACGAAGACAGCATTGACCCCGAGTTCTCGTTTGAGATTCCGTAGGGCCATTTTACTCGTTCCGCGAAATGGAATTTCTGTGATTGGGACCGCGCCATGATTGGCCCGAATCGCGTGAATGAGAGTGCCTCGATCGAGAACGAGAAGTAGGTAGGATAGTGTTTTGGACATCCCTGGCGGTATTGCCAGCTGCCACCAATTACGCAAATGCCTCGCGTCTAGTGCGGCGATATCAATGTTGGCATCGAGCATGATAGATCTACTCTCCAAATCGGTTTACGGGCAAGTGGCAGTAGGGCTGCTTCCCGCTCTTCTGATAATAATTCTGATGATAGTCCTCGGCCGGCCAGAATTTGGCGACCTCTTTGAGCTCTGTTGCTATCTTGAAGTCTCTAGCAGTGAGTAGATCGATCAGTGCTTGTGCTTGGTTTTTTTCGTCCAGTGAGGCGTAAAATACTGCCGATAGGTACTGTGCTCCAAGGTCGGGTCCTTGGCCATCTATCTGTGTTGGATCGTGAATCTCAAAGAATCTCTTGGTGATATCCCTATACGATATTTTCGTATTGTCGTAGACAACTCGAACAGCTTCTAAATGCCCTGAATTACCACTGGAAACCTGTTTGTAGGTAGGCGCTTGGCCTGGGCCTCCCATGTAGCCCGAATCCACGCTCTCGACACCATCAAGTTTCTCCAAGAAGTGCTCGACTCCCCAGAAGCAGCCACCTGCGTAGAAGGCCACGTCATTGCCTCCCTCTAAGCTGCGGCCGGCCTTCTTACTCTCGCTTTCCTGTACCCCTGGACTCTTTGTAGAGGAGCAGGCCGACAGGAGCAGTATGATGGTTAGTGCTACGGGAATTCGCATTGTATGGAGTCTACGCCACGAGATAGGCGATGGTTAGCCTGCCATGGGAACAATCGCGTGCTCGGCGCCAAGTGTGCTAAGAACCTCCTCGTGAAGAAGCAAATCACTCGTAAACTCGTTGCTCTGGCCGCTTTTGCCATTCTGCCCCTTGGTATCGGATGTTCAAAAGAAGAGTCTGCTCCGAAAAAGCCAGCAAAGTCGGCGTACAAAGACATTGAAAAAGACTTCGATAAAACTGAGCCCCCGGCTGCAGAGCGAAAGCCGGTCGCAGGCGTCGATATGACGAAGCTAGCAAAGCCGCTCGCTGTCCGCTTTGAGTCCCTAGTCGACACCTTGCCTTCTCCTTGTGGCAAAGCGCATTCTCTTCGGACATCACGCAATACCGATGATTCTTGCAAGCGAGCACCCTTTGCAGTCGAGTTCGTATTCGAACTCTTGCAAGACGGTGGCCCCAATGAAGCCATCAAAGAGCTATACGGTTCGCGTTTTCGTGAGCAAAAGAAGGTTAGCTTCAAAATCGACACCAAGGGACCGCACTCTGGGCCCACCGATGCAGCAGTTACGATCGTCGAATTCTATGACTACGCATGTCCGCACTGCGCACGTTTTGCACCGATTATTGAAAAGGCACTTGTCGGACTCGAGACCGACGTAGTGGTGTACTACAAGCAATTCCCTCTCAGTCACAACAAGGATTCGCCCGGCGCCGGACAGGCTGCGGTTGCCGCATACGAGCAAGGCAAATTCAAAGAGATGCACTACATGCTCTTTGAGAACCCGCACAATCACAAGATGTCCGACCTCAAAGGCTTTGCCAAGAAGATTGGGCTGGACGTCGCAAAGTGGGAGTCGGACTACAAAAGCGCAAAAACTCGAGTCGATGGCGACAAGGAAGAAGGCATAGAGGCTGGCCTAACAGGCACGCCAGCAATCTACATCAACGGCCAATTGTACGAGGGGGTACCGGACGCCAAGTACTTAAAGATGTATGTCAAAGAAGCTCTCTCCAATACTATCTAGCGTTTCTTCTACGCGCTGATACCGCCCGAACCAGGTGTTCTGCACCAGACTACTCCTAGGTGTCCGGCCAAACTCCGCTCACAGTAGCTTTCAAAGTCGACGAGGCTTGCTGAAGAGTACATCTATATCGAGAACCCATACTTCCGTTCCCAAGTCGTTGCGAAGGAAATCGCAGAGGCTATTCGGTCTAGATGTCTTCGGTAGTACAGCAACCGCAGCCATCGCCAGCAAGCTGATTGCCGTCGTCGCAAGCCTCTTGCCCCTCGAGTACGCCATCGCCACAGATTGCGCCGCTGCGTACCCAAGTGCGGTGCAAGGTATCTCGCGGGGATGCACCTTGCCTGTCATCAACCTCCCACCGATAGCCTCCGCCACGAATGCCCCAGTGGCGCACACCGGCCCTGTAAAAGGGGAAGTTGGTCTGAGCCAAGTCATCTCGATCGCTGAATTGGTTGTTCTGGTTGCCCGGCAATGCGCTTGTATGGTCACTATAGGCCTCAAACTCATCTCTCAGTCCCTGCGCGGAGCCCTGGCCGGTTGCGAAGTAGTCAATCGTATCAGCGTGGGTTGTACTGAAGTGTACAACGCGCTTGTGGCGGCTACTGCGAGCATAGAATCGCATCTCGTCGAGCTCTAGCGCGGCAAAGAGTGCATTGGAGCTATGCCCCCAATAAACGGTGTTGCTCTCGTCGCTCCCCAAGGGGGCGGGCGATAGGAGTGGCAGACGGTCGCGGTATACGGTGAGGTTGGCGTTGTTGGTAGAGCGATGCAGGTAGTTGAGCACCATGAGCCAGGAGTTGCCTCGCTCATCGATGCTGACCTCTCCTTGGAAAAGATTGTTGTCTACGAAAAAGTAGTATCTTCCCGAAGGTAGCGTATTGATCTGCCCGAGAAAGGTAATGGGCTGACTCTGTGTTCCATAGCCCGCGCATACAGGGAGTGGTGGCTCTGAGTCGACCTCTGGCAATACAGCATCTGGCAATACAGCATCTGGCAATGCAGCATCGAGCAGTGCTGAATCGGGTGGCGCCTGAATGCCACCATCTTCCAGGCTGGTGTGAGTGCTTGTATCAAACGTGCATGCGCTGAAAGCGACAACTGCGAGACTCATTCGACCAAACATGGGGTAGTTTACCAGCATCAAGCACCGTCCCAGCCCCAAAAGCGCCCTCGCTATCCCTAGGATGACTCTTAGACCGCCATCCTAAAAGATGAGCGAAGCTTTTATCGTCAGGTCCAATGCGGTTTGGCCGCTTTTGCGGACGATTTGCCGGTACCTGTGGTGATCAGCATGGAGCCAAAAACGCGAACCAGTACGTACCAGTACGAGCGAATAGCGCTAGTTATATTCGCTAGTTAATCAGCGAGGGGCTTGGACTTTCATTTGCAGTGATACCAATTCATGGCGTCTTTAAAATACTGTCTTGGTCTCGTTCTCACAGGTTTGCTGGCTTGCGGAGGTTCGCCCGGCGGGGCCGAT
>JAESTW010000827.1 GCA_016763395.1 Kofleriaceae bacterium | reverse complement strand
GCCTTTGAGGCGCCCATCGTCAGTAGTGAGTCGAACAGTGACAGTTCGAATCTCCGGGAACTATCTGACTGGACATCGTTGGATCCGCTTCCGTCCGGACAAGAACAAAGTACGGTTGCGACGGTTTTGGTCATGATGATGGCTTTCGTGAATGGATAGGGTTGGTGGATTGATGGAGAGTATGAATGAACGCACTGCCGCCCCCAAGATCGTTTTTTTGCGACAGTGTTAGATTGGTGACCTCCAAGATGTAGGGGCCTCATGAAAATTAGAACAGCAACAATTGTACTGACCTGCCTGGCGGCTGTACTTGCAATCATAATCAGAGAACGCCCCGCGGAGGCCTGAGCCTTTGAGCCAGGAGTCCGGTCGGACTTCGAAATGACACTTGCTCTTCACGATCCGAATCGTGGATCTGTAAAAGTCGGAAGCTATGCTTCTCAAACGGAGACAGACAACTCTTCTCTTGAAACGATCGATGTGCCGCATTTAATCCGGCGCGATCCCACTGGGAAACGTCTTGCATTCTTCGATGACAAGTCATCCCGAATCGAATTGCGATCGGATTCAAGAGGCATCTCGATCGCGGTAGAAGGAATACCAGACAAGGTTCATCAATTCCGTTGGCTCAAAAACGCCCGTGGATTCGTCGTTACCACTCACAACAACGCCTATGTCGGATTTCTTACATCCGAGTCGCCAAAGACCGTCACCTTCAAGCCACTTTTACCCAATTCAGGCAAGGCCGTTACTACGGTGCGTACCATAGCCACAGGTGTGGTTGTCACTCGGAATGGGCGCCTAGGAGTGAAGGTCTTTTCCATTCCTATTGATGGACTTCGTACACTTGCACCACAGCGAGTTGCCTCCAAAAACAAGGTAGACGAATCTTCAGTTTTAGCTGGGAGCCGCATCGTTATTAGGGTGGATAAGTTTGGCGCAACAGACCGACTTTTGACCTTTTCAACAGAGGAGGGCAAGCCCCGTCTGATCGACACAACTCCAGTCCCGAAACGGAGCTATATCAAGAACTGGGCAACCGGTTCTAAGACCTTGGCCTATGTGGCTGATCAAAAAAATCTTACCTTGTTCGTTCACGCGGACAAGCTCGTCAAGGTTCGCTTGCCCAAAGGCTTTTGGCCAGCTCCTATTTTGTGGGCGAATAAAGTTGGGTCTCGATATCTCATCGGCTCGAATTATCAACTCGGATTGTGGAATCAAAATGGAAAACTACTGTGGACTTGGAGTCCGCCAGAGGACCGGGTGTTGACATCAGCGAGCTTTGCTCCCGATGAGTCAATCATCGCCTCTGCTGGTCTTCGGATCTACCGTGTCAAAGACGGCAAAGCAAAAGTGCTTCTCAGGGTCAAGGGACGACACCCCGAACGCCTGGAACGAAATGCCGGTTGGAAAGCGTATAGCTTTGTTGACCATCCGATCCTCATGGACAGTGGAAAAATCGGATACTCTTTGGTCCACGTCGACAAAATGAACTACTACTAGAAGCGCTACGTAGCCTACGTAAGAAAAGCCAAAGCGTCCGGCGCCTATCGGAGCGTTGGGCCTTCGCTATCTAAGCAGCCACACTTCCCATAAGCTCTAATTACGCTTACCATAACCGGGCCATGACAAAGAGCACCACAACCCTACGTCCGGGCGTCGTCACTGGCGATGACCTACACGTCCTCATCGCCAGCTGCAAAGAAGGCAACTATGCGCTTCCCGCGGTAAATGTCATCAGCTCGCACACCATAAACGCGACCCTTGAGGCGGCAGCCAAGGCCAAGAGCGATGTGATCGTCCAGATGTCCAACAGCGGTGCACAATTTGTGGCCGGATTGGGACTGCAGAACGCGCTCAAGGGGAAGATTCTCGGTGCAGTCGCAGCGGCCCAACACGTGCATCTCCTCGCAGAGCACTACGGCGTCTGCGTCATCCTTCACACCGACCATGCAAACCGCAAGTTGGTTCCTTGGGTTGATGGAATGATTGACGAGGGAGAGAAATGGTTTGAGAAGACTGGCAAACCGCTCTTCAGTTCCCATATGCTCGATCTCTCAGAAGATGACCTAGAATCAAATCTCAGCGAGTGTAGTCGGGTACTCAAGCGACTCAGTGCCATCGATATGAGCCTTGAGATCGAGCTGGGCATGACCGGCGGCGAGGAAGACGGCGTCGGTGCAGACATCGATCCGGACGGAGACGACTCCCACCTCTACACCAACCCCGACGATGTCCTTGTCGCCTATGAGACCCTCTCCCCGCTTGGCAAGTTCTCGATAGCAGCCTCCTTCGGCAACGTCCACGGCGTCTACAAGCCAGGCAACGTGACGCTCAAACCCGAAATCTTGGCGAACTCGCAAGCCAAAGTGCGAGAAACTCACAACACCGGGCCCAACCCACTTGATCTCGCCTTCCACGGCGGCTCAGGGTCCGCAAAAGAGAAGATTACCGAGGCCATCGGTTACGGGGTGTTCAAGATGAACATCGACACCGATACCCAGTTCGCCTTCGCGACAGCGATAGGTACCTACGTCGAAGAGAACCCTCGTGCCTTCCGCTACCAACTCGACCCGGACGACGGCACTCCGTACAAAAAGGTCTACGACCCGCGGAAATGGCTTCGAAAGTCGGAGGAGAGCTTCCGAGGCCGCCTTTGTCAGGCCTTTGAGGATCTGGGCGCAGTTGGCAAGAGCATCGCTGGCTAGAGACTAGACGATGGGGCTAGGCCGGGCACCTTCAAGGCTCGCCGGAAGCGCCGAGTTAGGACTTCGAACATCGCGCCGAAGTCATCGTTGCTGACCGTCTTTACCTTGAATTTTCGATACCGACTTTTGTCCGGTTTGCCGTCGATGACGGTAACCATAGAGGCTACGGTCTCGGTACCTTGCAAGTGAGCGATGTCAAAGCATTCGATTTGCTTTGGTACCCGTTTCAGATCGAGAAGCGTAATGAGCTTAACCAGATTGTCGGCGTTGCGCCCTTGTGGGTCGTGGTTGATACGGTGGTTTTCGAGAAGTAGCGCTTCCTTCTCGTTGAAGACAATCATTGTCTCGATCTCAACGAGAACACGTCCGAGACAAATTGGTCTAGGTGAGTTTTTGAAATAAATACTAGTTTTATTTTACTAGTATAATATTATCAGTATAATCTGGCCTACAATCCAAGGAACTCCCTATGAATCGATATTTCAAATCACTATTTCCATATACTGTCACTGCTCTATCCTGCCTCGTGCTTTTGCTGCACCAGACTCGGCTAGCTGCGGCCGAAGACCATGCGCCAAACTCCGATCCACAAGAGTCGCAACTTGATGAAGAAGGCGAGGATGAACTCGAATTCTTCCCGAGGTATTTCCACACCTACAACACTGACTATCAGTACTATTTTCTGCGCAAGAACCAGCATCTAAACACGGTATTGGCAGGTGTGAGCATGCAACAGAGCTCAGAAGGCGCACTGGATATCGAGGCCAAGGCCTTTCTCCCACTCTATCAAGGAGAGAAAATTTCCTTTGTACTGCCGTTCTACTTCTATCGCTATGGGTTTTCAAACTCGCAGGAAAAGGCGCTCCCTCATGGCGCCGTACATGCGACATTCTGGCAGGCGATCTTCAACGCCAAACTCTCAGAGAGTCTATCCCTCGCGATCATTACAGAAGGCCGTCACAACGGTACAGAGCGCTCTCAGTGGCGTTTGCCGGGTACAGAGATGGCGGAGTTTGTAGTGCTAAAGTGGGACGCATCCCCAACGTGGACGTTTTCTCCTGCATTCCGAGTCAAGGCAAGTTGGGATGGCAAACGAGATAGACACCTTCAGATTTTGCCCGCCGGGAACATCATTTGGCGGCCTAAGAAAAACCTTGCTGTCATGACCGGCCTGCCATCATTCTTGGCACTTGAGTGGGCGTCGGATTACGGTGTCGATGTGGTTGCGCATGTGATGCTGGCAGAGGGCAACAACATCAACGCAATGTCGGCAGTTCGGGTCCATCTCGGTTCCCAATTGTCCATTGCTACGCGTTTTCTTCGGGATGGATTTCAGGATCTGTACGTCCCCGAATTTGCGTACCAAGACAGCTCCCATGAGGGATTGGTGGATCAGATCTCACTATACAAAAACCGCCTCCAACTCGAGCTGGAGGTGGCTGCGACTAAACACTCTACACTGCAACTCAAGGGTGGATACATTTTCGATGAAGGCATAACCGTCTCCGACTCAGATGCAAAGATAACCACGATTGATGGTTCTGACGGCGTGTTTTTCGGAGTGACCTTCGTGTCTCATTTCAACTTAGACGCGCTATCTCACCAACGTCGAAACCTGCGAGCGAAGGAGTAAAATTGCATCACAGGGCGCCGCGATGGCTTTCAACCATAGCCCTCGAAAGCCACCAAATGCTACCAGAAGAGTTGACCCTGAACGCTCAGTTGTAGAAACTCAGATGTTGAATCATCGAGCGTGACGCGATTCTTATGAACGTCAGTAAATTTATTGTACTTGGTGCTCTCGAGAGCATGGGCAAAGCGAGCGGGTATGACATCGACCGCTTTGTTCATGAACGAATGATCCACGCTTGGACTGAGATAAAGCGAGCGAGTATCTACAATGCTCTCAAAGGCCTCACAAAGGATGGTTCCGTCGAACAGGTCGAGATCCAGAAGAACGGACTTCATCCTCAGAAGATCTTGTACGCGATTACCAAGGCTGGTCTCGTAAGTTTCGATGCGCTCCAGGAGGAAGCAGCTCTCGGTATCTACCCGCGTTTCTATGGCTTTAAATTGGCGCTCAAACTCAACCAGCGCAAAACGAAAGAGGAGTTTCTGGAACTGGCGACCCACGCCATTGAACGTATTGACGACATCCTAAAACGCATGGATGAACATCTAAAGGCACAAGATCCCGAGTCTCGCTTACGCCAATTCGATACGATTTTCATAGCCCATGATAGGGGCCTCTATCTCGCAGAGAAGAAATGGATCGGCAAGGCTGTTGAGCAGTACTATTCTCTGCCCGAAGCATAGTACCGCTATCGAGGCTTTGCACTGCCTCGATGATTTCGGCAATGACATGGTCCCGCAGTTCGTCGAGAGCTTTGCCGCAACATGCACGTGGTTGGATTGCACAGTCCTCCATGGTAGTGTGTTTGAATGACTCATGGCGTGCTGGTATTACTCGTAGGGCTCATCACTTTCGGCTGTGATTCGGGGGAGCAAACGGCGACTGACGATGCGGCACCTGGTGATGCAGATACCATCGACGCCGCAAATACCATCGACGCCGCAGACGCCGCAGTGTGCACACCGGTGATGCGAGCTCCCACCAATGCTCCTCTGCCCGTCGACCTTATTGTGGCGGTCGACAACTCGCAATCGATGACCCACGAGGCCAGCGATCTCCAAGCCGGCTTGAATACCCTCGCCAGCATCCTCGTTGCGTCCGGTCTCGATGCCCACCTGATAGTCATCTCAGCCGACAGCAGCGATCCTCAGGGCGTATGCATTCCTGCCCCGCTCGGAAGTGGATCGTGTCCTGCCGACGAGAATCTGCCGGCGCTGCGGCACGTGGTCAGGACCGTCGACAGCACCAACACGCTTCAACGAATTCTTGAAGACCATCCAGACTACGCCGCATCCTTACGTCCCGGAGCGGTGCGGAGCATTTTGGCAGTCTCGGACAACAATTCATCGCTTAGCAGTGCCGCTTTTTCCACAATGTTAGTCGCCGCTGACCAGAGTTTTACCGACTTCCGGTTTAACGCTGTGGTCTCTCCCTACGATCTCCTAGCACAAGACTGCTCGATCTGCGGGGTCTTAAGCGGTTGTGCAAATTGCGACCCGTGTTGTGGGGCTGACGGCCTTCCCGGTGCAAGTTGCACGAGTCTCGTGGGAAGCGAGGGCACCACGTACAAAGAGCTTGTTGCGGCCACCGAAGGAGTAGAGGGGAATCTGTGTACACAGGATATCGCCCCCACACTCGAAGAGGTTGCCAACGCCATGGTAGCTGACGCCACACCTCCCTGTCGGTACCAAATTCCCACGACTCCAGAGAGTCTCCCTAGCCCTCGTGACCAGGTGAACGTCGACATCATTGCCGACGGTGGTAGCACCCTCCCCATCCCCTTCGTCGCGGGTGGTGAGGACGCCTGCGGGGATAGCGAGGGTTGGTACTACGATGACAGCACGGCCCCTGGCGCCCTCATGCTGTGTCCCAGCAGCTGCGCCGCATTGCAAAGCGATGAGACGGCATCGCCGTCGTTTCGAGTGGCTGCCCAACGGAGATGTAGCGTCGCTGCCTAGGATTCCGCTCCCACTTCATTGCCCGCAGGTGTTGGCAGCTCGAGAAGAGCATAAACCGCGCTAGCTCCCGTGATTGCGCTCCGCTAAGAACTTCTTTCTGGTCTTGCTGCGCACGAGCTTACGTGTGTGCTCCGCCGAAGCGTAGCGCTGTCCGATCACGTAGATGGCCACGGTAAAGATCAATGCAACCAGGGCTATCGCCCACCCACCGATCACCGCCGAACCGACCACGATGCCCCCGAATGCGAAGAAAGCGTCGGATCGAGAGCGACTATCACTCCACTCAAAGTTATCCATTAGCTTGGCCAGGGCGGTCTTGTAATCCTCTTCGCACCCGGCACACCGCTTCTGTTTGCCAGGCTTGTGGAATTGGCACGAGGGCGAATTGCAACGGTGACACTTGTTCGCTGCAAGCTGCTGACATCGGCCGACCGAGCAGCGCTCTGCGCAATGGACGCAAGTCTTGCGTCCCATCACCAAGTGAGTCTTGCAGAATGCCCGACCACATCCGCCACACACGGAGTGCATGCGGGCCTGACAATCGTTGCACGGCTCTTTGTATGGACTGGGAATGCGAAGCATGCGGTTGGAGTATTTTAGCTAGATTGCGAGTTAGAAAAAAGGAGTTGCGCTGAACAAGGACGACAGCACATTCATTTAGGCACAAGTTTTCTGCAGACACACCGGATTAGGGTAAGCGTCCTTGTGGCGGATTGAGCAGGTGCCCAAGGCGGTCTATCGAACAGGTGGCCGCCTCTTTCCTCTGTGAATGTGTCGATTTTTTGCGCAATTGAGACCTGAGCCGTGACTATTCATGAGATGCGATTTTTCGATATTCATAAGTTCTTAGTTTTGCTTGCTTGCTTTGGCCTGCTCGGCTGTGAAGATTCTAGTTCCTCTGATGGAATGGGCGATCCCAATGAGCTCATCACCTTCGAGTGTGACGGATTCTTTGACTCGGGGGATTATTCGTCCATGTGTTTTGTCGACGGAACAACACCGGTCTATACGACGGATCCGCCAACTGTATCGAGCTGCATCTATCGAGTGGGCGACAGGCCAGATTCTGTAGATGCCGAAATCAGAGTTCTGATACACCATGCTTCAATCTCAGTAGCTATCGCTACCAGCGTATTCGCTAGCCTCAAGCAGGACGCCGAAGAAGACGTGGAGGAGACGATCACAGATATCAGTGGAGTCGGAGATGAAGCCTATCTGGTCGACATCGAGAACGATCTTGGCTCCTTCGTCATTATTAACAAGAACATACATGTTAGATACCGAAATCTGCTCCTCTCATTTGGAACCGGTTACGATACCGTAAACCAGCCGTCTTGTAGTCATACAAATTCTGAACTCGAAACGTTTGCCAGGATCGTCATCGAGAACATAGAGGCGCAACACCACTAAGAAAGCAATACCAGCGGACGTGCCCGCATGTACCACTTTCGGTCTTAGAGAGTGCCTTGGAAGAACTGCCACATCATATCGGTAGCATCGAGGTCGCTTGAGACACTTCCCCGAATTATGGGGGCAGTACCTCCCGGCCAAGTGTGTCCCCCGCCACTTACACGGCAGCGAGCCAAGGGCGCCGCGCAACCCTGATAGCGAATGCAGGTGGAGTCGCCCTGGTTAAAAAATTCTTCTGGTTCTTGTCCGGGGCAAGCGTGCCGCTCTGCCCAGTCCTCCATGGTTTGATCGACCGAAGGATAGCCGAGCAGCAAGCTTCCGCCGTAGGGAACTGTTATGTCCGAGCTGCCATGAAGTTGAAGGAGCGGGATAGCGCGGCTTGGAGTGCAATCGTCGATACCCATGACCCCGGCAACGGACGCGACTCCTGCGAGTTTATCGGAGAGCTCGCATGCCAGTCGGTGGGCTAAAAATCCACCATTGGAGTAGCCAACGGCATACACTTTCTCTCGGTCGATACAGGCGCTTTCTGCGACGGCATCGATGATGGCAGAGGTAAAGGCGACGTCGTCTATGTTGGTAGTGGATGCGATGCCGCAGCAGGCGCCACCATTCCAGCTTGGCGCCAAGCCCGTCCCCCTTGGGTACGCAACAACATAGCCATTGGCCACAGCGTGCTCAGACATCTTCGAATACCCTTCTTGGTCGCTTGGACTGTCCGTAAAACCGTGAAAATTAATGATCAGAGGAATCGGAGCGCTCGGAAGATCGGCTTTACCAGCGAGAAGGACTTCACGAATCTCACCGTCAAAGGCCACATCGAGTTCTCTCGGCAAGGCATGTTCGGTGCAGCGAACTGCGGGCTCACCAGCATCGATTGTACCCGAGGGCTCTGCATCAACACCCTCGCCCAAGGCAGCATCAGAGGTTTCGTCCGGGTTTTGCATTCCCCCATCACTTTGGCAGTGCATAGCCAAGGAAGAAACGAGCAGCGGGGCAATGAGGCGTCCAATCAATCGCATAGAAACGCACTATTGCAAGGGGTGGGCCGGCTTGCAACCCGTGTATTCATAGGAGTTTAGCTTGCTGTTGTGGGGGATTCCCCCGGACACTTGTGTTCTAGGGATGAGTGGTGGCTTCAAGGGTCTCGTCGATGAGTGCCTCGAAATTCTCAATCGGTTGAGCGCCAACAATCTTATTGTGATTCACAAAAATTGTTGGCGTTCCGGAAACTCCCAGCGCTTTCCCATCATCGAGATCTTGCTGCACAAGGTCCGCGACGTCTTCGCTATTCCAATCGGTGATGAAGAGCGCAACGTTGAGGCCGATATCCTTGGCGAATCCTAAAATTTCGACCTCGCCTAGCTCAACCCTATCTTGGTTGGCGAAGATCAGGTCGTGCATAGGCCAAAAGCCATCTTGCATCGCTGCCGCAACCGTCGCCATCGCAAGCCGCCTGGACGATGCTTTGAGCGGATAGAGTTTGGCGACGATGCGGATCTTGCCGTCGTATTTTTCCAAGAGCTCGTCCATCGTCGCGAGTGCCTTTGCACAAAAAGTACACTGAAAATCGGTATAGACCACCAGCGCAACGGCAGCATCGTCGCTACCCCGCGAAGGCCCAAGAGCGTTTGGCCCAACAGCGTTTGGCAAGTCGTGGAGTATCCCATCGGCCTGATGGGGCGTCCGAAACACCTCCTCCAAGGAGAAGCGAACGCGGGTATCGCGAAGCGTTTTAGCAAAAATTTGGCCACTCAATCCAGATTCTATACAAGACTCCAACGCTTCCCCTTCCGATTCTCGGGGGCCGAGAAGCGTGGCCTCTTGCAATGTAGCGTGGCTATCGTCCGCAACAAAACGAAGCAGGACTTCGGCACTCTTCGCACGACTCGATTTTAGATAGGTCGAGGCACACTCAGAAAATCGCTCTTGCAGCCGATACCAGATCGCTCCAGAATTATCGGATTCAATCGAAAAGGTTAGGCGCTCATTGCTTTCGGTATCCCGTGTACCGGCCTCGGCGTTTTTCTCATTGTCTTCAATACCAGCGCGTTCGCCTATGGCTGGACTAGGAGCCTTGAGGGCTAGCATTTCTTTTCGGGTTG
>JAESTW010000826.1 GCA_016763395.1 Kofleriaceae bacterium | reverse complement strand
GCGCGGTGCTCGAGATACAACGCGCATGCTCAATGTACAGTTCGCTCTCTCTCCTGAGGGAAGCCGTTTCGACCTGTCTTTTGGGAAGGAATTCTAGATGCGCATCGCCCTCACCAGACGACTTGGTGTGTCTGTGTTCGCGCTCGCTGTGTCCGTGATTGGCTGTACTCCCGCTTGGAAGCAGATGCCGCACGATAGGGTCTTTCAACGTACGGCCTCGCCAACACTTCATGCCATGCCCAGCCGCAATATCACTACCGGCTGGTGGGACCTCGCCTTGTATGCTGGCGTTCTGCCTTTAGCCAAGCTGGTCAGTCCGGCGACCTATCTCAAACGACTCGTCGACGGACCTCCAGCTCTCGACACCAATGCCTTTGGTCTGGTGCCGGACTCTCCCTGGTTTGAGAATCGCCTGGGCCGAAAGGAATTGTCGGCGGCGGACGTTAGTCGAGGAGCTATCGTTCACGAAGGGCTCGCTCCCGGCCCACTTACCATCATTGCAGGAAAGACTAGTGGGGTCACTCCGGGCATGGTGATCAAGGACAGTCGTGGTGTTGTCTGGTTCGCAAAATTTGACCCACCCGCTAGTTTAGAACTCACGACCGGTGCAGAGATTATCGCATCCCGCCTGCTGCATGTCGCCGGCTACCACGTTCCCGAGATGCACATCGAGTCCATTGCGATCGAACGCCTGGTCCTCTCGTCGGACGCAAAGACGCGAAATAAATTCAACCAACAAATTGGGCTAACGCAAAAGCAACTAGGTGTTCTTCTGTCACAGCTGAATCCCGACCCCAAAGGAAGATTGCGAGCACTCATCGGCCGAGAGTTGCCCGGCAAAGCTCTTGGGCCCTTTCACTATCGAGGTGTGCGTCGCGATGATCCCAACGATACGATTCCCCACGAGAGAAGACGCAGCCTTCGCGGTCTATGGGTGTTTAACGCGTGGCTCGGCAATCACGATACCAGCGATGAGAATACCCTAGATACCTTTATCAGCGATGGCCGCTCTCTGGGATACGTCCGGCATTATCTACTCGACTTTGGTGACTCTCTCGGTGCAACGGGAGCCCGTGCAAAGCATCTTAGTGAAGGCTATGAGCACCGGGTCGATTGGGCGGAAATGGGCAAGCGCACTCTCTCGTTTGGACTCAGCTATCCGTATTGGTTGGCAGTTCGCAGAAGCCCTATTCTCGCCGTTGGTGTCTTTGAGTCAGAAATTTTCGCGCCAGCGCGCTGGGCACCACTCGTTCCCAATGTTGCGTTTGATGACGCCACAACTCGTGACACCTTTTGGGCGGCCAGCATTTTGGCGCGCTTTACCGAAGCACATATCAAGGCGGCTGTTGCGACAGCCGAGTACTCCGATCCCAGGGCTTCTGAGATCATCGCCAGAGTTTTGCGCGAGAGACAGCACAAGCTTCTCAAGTACGCCTTCGGAGACATGCTCGGCGTCAGTGAACCGGTAGTCGAAGACAACTACAAAATTCGCCTGACAGACCTAGAAGTGAGCTCCGGACTGCACAAAGAGCTAACTCAGTATAAGTGGAGTGTTCGCTGGAACCGGACTCGTGGGCGTGATGTGCAATTGTATAGGGAAAACACCAAGACTCCCGTGCTCGACCTGCGAGAGGCGATCAAGCGAGTGTTGGCGCGGGATCATAGGGGCCTAGAGCAAGACCCATTCTTCACGATTCGCATGCACCGAGTTGGCAAAGCGCCGGGCGTGAGCATTCATGTCCGGTTGGTAGACGACTATGTTGTGGTAGTTGGTATCGAGCGAGATATCGACTAGCGACCAACAGCGCCATCGGTCTCGTTCGCTGCCGGCACCCAAATAGCGTCTCGATCGCGATTTTGTGCGACCGAGATCTACGTCTGCTCCGTATAGGCTAATGCTAGGAACCTGAATGATGGATTTTGCTTTGTTCAACGCAAACGATAGATGTGCTCCAAATCCAGCTTTGGTTGCGAACCGATATCTAGCAATATAGCGATAGGGAAAATGAAATGATAAGTAGACGTTTTGGGATCATCTCCCTGGTTTTAGGTGTTTTCCTTGTTTTAGGAATCTCCCTTGCCACCTCCAGTCTTCGAGCTTCTACAGTCCAGTGCCGCATGAACTCTGATTGCCCTATCGGCAGCGCGTGTAAACGATCGAAATGTGTAGCCTTGCCTCCTGCTGTACCGACATGTGCTGTCGATACGGGATGTCCATGCACGGATAGTCGTGATTGTTACGGCGCGTTTCTTGGCGTCCAATACGGAGTATGCCAACGCAACACATGCGTTTCACATGCGTGTACAAATGGGAGTTGCGAATTGGGAGAGGTCTGTGAGGTCTCTGGAGGGGGCAGGCGGATGTGCTTTGTCGATCTAAAGTCCGATCGCGACAGAGACGGCCTGCCTGATGGTAGTGCTAAACAGCCAAGGGATAATTGCCCCAACACCCCAAATACGAGTCAGGGAGATTGGGATCGTGATGGAATCGGCGATGTTTGTGATCCCGATACCGACAATGACGGTGTTGCAAATGCACAAGACAATTGCCCATTTAACGACGATCCAAGACAGCACGATTCAGATGGCGATGGACTGGGGAATGTATGTGATGTCGATGACGACAATGATGGAATAATTGACGGAGATGATCCGACTCCGTGGGGGCAGCGAATACTATTACCAAGAGCCTTCATACCCCAAATGGGTCCCCCAAAAAAAGTGACAGCACCAGCTCCTACCCGCAGGCAGAAAAATCGCAAATCCAAGAAGCGAACAACCGTCAAACGGAAGAAAAAATAGCCTCATAGGTGCAAAAAATCGAGAAGCCAGAGAGGTGCACAGGCAACACGTTTCGGGCTACACCGAGACGCAAGCTATCGGCGTTTGCTAGAACGTCGGACACGGTCTGAAGCCCTGAAGCTGGCGTTGAAGGCAATGCCGTCTTCGCCAGCTGCCACTTGCATTCGGACAAGTAGACGATCTGTCGTATGCAGGTGAAGTCCGATGCCGGTGCCGAGATGAAAATCCTCCAGGTCGAGCTTGCTGGGCGCGCGTGCCACTGTTCCGGCATCGACAAAGAGAAACCCGGACAGTTGACGATTTAGTGGGAATCGGTATTCGAGGGAGCCAAGTACGCTCATTCGGTCTCGAAAACGGCCGCGTCGGTATC
>JAESTW010000071.1 GCA_016763395.1 Kofleriaceae bacterium | reverse complement strand
GATGGTCTGGGCCGACGAGGGCGCGCATGATGTGGGGCACGATGAGGCCGACAAAACCGATGGGGCCGGCAATGGCGATTCCGGCACCGACAGGCACGGCACAAGTGGCGAAGGCGATGGTTGTTGTCCGGCGAGGGTCGGTTCCGAGTGAGGCGGCGGCATCGGGGCCCGCGGCGAGTGCGTTGAAGTCGCGTCCTTGCCAGCAGAGTACTACAATCCCGAGGATGATGATGGGCCCAGCGAAGTAGAGGGGTTGCCAAAGCAGTCCGGCGAGCCCGCCCATCATCCAGCGGATCATGCGATAGACTTCTCCGATGTCCGCGCTGTATTGCACGACCATGGTCAGAGCACCGCAGAACATGGCAACCGTGATTCCGGCCAAGAGCAGCGTTGCAGCGGGGAGTCTGTCACCAACGGACGCGATTCGCCAAACCATGTAAACAGTGGCCAAGGCGCCGAGTAGCGCTGCGATCCCCACGCCGCTGACTCCGGCAAACTGCCAGTCTAGTCCGAAGCGAATGGCGATAACTGCGGCCAGAGCGGAACCGGACGAAACTCCGAGTGTGAAGGGTTCGGCCAGAGGGTTGCGCAAGGTTGCCTGAAAGGCGCATCCGGCGACCGCCAAGCCAGCTCCAACGAGGGCAGCACCGACAATCCGTGGCAAGCGCAGGCGAAAAAAGATCTTAGACTCGAGAGAATCCTGCGTGAGCCAACGCCACAGTTCACCTGGGCCAGCAAGGTCAATGTGGGCGATTCCGCCGGACAGGTTTGCATAGACCATTGACGAGATAGCCAGTACGAGTACCAAGACGCCTACCGATAGGGGAAGGGAAACCCGGAGTTTTTCATTGCTTGCCATCTAATACGGAACCACGTAGGGGCCTTGGTTGTCCGGCAATTCACCGCGGTGCAAGTTGACCGAGAAAGAATCGCGCAGCTCATCGCTATCAAGCACCATCGACGGTGTGTCGAAAATCAGTCGTCGGCCGCTATCTATTAGCAGGATCTTGGTGCAAAAGCGCGAGGCTAGGTTGAGGTCGTGGGTTACGAGCAGACAACTGCGCTCCGATTCACACTCTTGGGCAACAAGGCGAAAGAGGTCTTGTGCATGACTCGGGTCAAGGCCCGCTGTTGGTTCATCGAGTAAGAGTAACTCTGAGCCTTGGCAAAGCGCTTGAGCAATGAGGACTCGCCTCTGTTCGCCACCACTAAGTTTGTCGATTTCCCTATCTGCGAACTCTTCTACATTGCACCGTTTCAGTGCTGCCAGCGCCAGCTCTCTGTCCGGCGAGCGATCTCGCCCAGGAAATCCCCGGCTGCTGTGAGCGTAACGCCCCATAAGAACGACTTCAATCGCCGTGAAAGGGAATGCCATGCGATAGTGCTGTGACAGGTACGCCAGCCTTCGTGCTTGCTTCTGCCGGTTTGCGCGATAGGGGTTATTGCCCAGTACTGAAATATCACCGCTGCTTGCCTCGAGCAGGCCCGCCACGAGCCGCAATAGAGTGCTTTTACCAGCCCCATTTGGCCCCACAATCGCGACACACTCACCAACGCCGAGTGACAGGTCGACATTGTCGAGTATCAGATTGTCGCCAAAGGCGAATTGAATCTGGTGAAGGTGAAGCATCGAGGCCTTGTATACTACAACTCCCGCCCGCTCCTCATCGAAGTGTGTTCCAGTGATTTGGCGCCCTATCATCGGGCTATCTCCACTGTATGGCCCGGCTGTATGATCGGCTGAATAGCCCGCTGTATTCGCCTCTGAGTGTCCAGACTCTCGACTGCGATTGGATTTCAAGCGCAGGGAAGTGATCGGGCTGTTCTGGGTTGGTACAAGGCTGTCACGCATGTCTATCTCGCCCGCGCCACTCGAAGCCCTGCTCCCCGACACCACGGAGGTCGATTGCGATGGCCTCTTAGAACGCTTTATGAGCTACACCGAGGGGTGCGGATTCGAGATGTATCCAGCCCAAGAAGAGGCGGTGCTCGAGGTGTTCTCAGGCAACAATTTGGTGCTCAATACACCGACTGGATCGGGCAAGTCGCTGGTGGCTCTCGCGGCATGTTTCAAGGCTTTGGCCGAGGGAAAAACGGCTTTTTATACGGCACCGATAAAAGCCTTGGTAACAGAAAAGTTCTTTGAACTCTGTGAAGTGCTGGGGGCGAAGAATGTGGGTATGATGACTGGTGATGCCACGGTCAATCCCGAGGCGCCGGTGATTTGTTGTACTGCCGAGATTCTTGCGAACAAAGCACTCCGAGAGGGCTCGGACACAGCGGCTGACTGGGTGGTAATGGATGAGTTTCATTACTACTCGGACAGAGACCGGGGTGTTGCTTGGCAAATTCCGTTGTTAACTCTGTCGAACGCCCGGTTTGTACTTATGAGCGCTACACTGGGTGAGCCCGAATCTTTTGTGGACAAACTCAGTGAGTTAACCGGGGCAGAGACAGCGCTGGTTTCATCGACGTCCCGTCCGGTCCCCTTGGATTGGGAATATTCTGAGGAGCCGTTTCAAGCCAAAGTCGAATCGCTCATCGACAAGGGAAAATACCCTATCTATATCGTTCATTTCTCTCAGAGGGCAGCGTCCGAACAGGCGCAAAACCTAATGAGTCTCAACTTTACCAGCAAAGAGGACAAGGCTCGCATCAAAGAAGAGTTGCGCGGATTCCGTTTTGACAGCCCTTTTGGCAAAGAGCTCGGACGTTTCATCCCACACGGAATCGGCGTGCACCACGCGGGTATGTTGCCCAAATACCGGCGTCTTGTGGAGCGATTGGCTCGCAAGGGGCTGCTTTCTTTGATCTGCGGTACGGACACATTGGGGGTTGGCGTCAACATTCCAATTCGCACGGTTCTCTTCACCCAGCTGTGCAAATTTGACGGCCGGAAAACGGTCTTGCTCTCGCCGCGCAACCTGCACCAAATCGCGGGTAGAGCAGGAAGGCGGGGCTTTGATGTTGCTGGCAGTGTGGTTGTACAAGCTCCAGAGCATGAGATAGAGAACATTCAGGCACGGCGCAAGGCGGTGGACAACCCCAAGAAGCAGAAGAAACTGCGAAGCAAGAAGGCTCCAGATCGAGGCTACAAGGAGTGGAACAAGGAGATCTTAGACAGGCTTCGAAACGCGCCACCGGCACCTTTACAGTCGCGCTTCATCGTCAATCATGGAATTCTGATAAGTGTGTTGTCCGGGGCAGGAGGCTGGCGGCAGGGCGCGAAAATTCTTCGGCGTAGTCACGAATCCAAGGCAAAAAAAAGAACACTTCTGCGAGACGCGATGCAGCTCTTTCGTGCACTCTTGTCCGCAGGGATCGTGACAATCGAAGGGGGCGAAGTTGTTCTCAACGAAGAATTGCAACAGGGGTTTTCACTCGACCAGGCATTGTCTCTTTACGCAGTGGAGGTATTTGCCTCTCTGGACCAAGAGAGCGACGATTACGCGTTGTCACTGCTCAGTGTTGTCGAGGCGATCTTGGAAAGTCCGTCCGTGATTCTGCGCGCCCAGGTCAATGTTCTCAAAACCCGTAAGATGGGCGAGCTAAAAGCAGAGGGCGTAGAGTACGACGAACGCATTGAGGCACTTGAGAAAGTTACCTATCCCATGCCCGAAGAGGAACTGCTAGAGAACACCTTTCGCGTGTTTGCCGAACACCACCCTTGGGTCGCCGGGGAGACGGTTCTGCCCAAGTCAATCGCCCGAGATATGTACGAAGAGTGTGCATCCTTCAATATGTACGTCAAAGAGTACGGCCTAGCACGGGCCGAAGGAGTGCTTCTGCGCTATCTCAGCGACTGTTACCGCGCGCTTCGGCAGACGGTCCCTGACAAGGCCAAGACAGAACAAGTACGAGACATCGAGGAGTGGCTCGGCGCTGAACTGCGTCGAGTGGACGCGAGCTTGATCCGCGAGTGGGAGCAGATGGAGTCCGGGGCGGAGATTGTGGCACCGGAGGAGGAGGAGGACCTGGCGGTTGATATCACTCGCAACACTCGAGAGTTCAAAGCGCTGGTTCGACGGAGTATCTTTAGAACGGTACAAATGTTGTCCGGTAAACGTCATTCGCAATTTGTCGAGACCCTTTCGGCATTGGCCGAGAGTGAGGGCAAGGTGCCCAAGGATGCGGAGGACGTAGCATGGACAATCGAGCGCACCTTCGAGACGCTTGCGGCGTATTGGCAGGAATACGATTGTATGCTCATCGACGGCGATGCTCGTAGCATGAAGCGCCTGGCCATCGACGAGTCCTCGTCGGACACCTGGCTCATTCGGCAGACCTTGTCCGACCCGGACGAGAACTACGACTGGGCGCTGTGCTTTCGGGTTGATCTGGAGCAAAGCCGTATTCAAAACCGTGCTGTCATCCAGCTGGACTCGATAGAGCAGGGCTGACTCGGTGTATTGTAAAAAATCCGTGAAAGATTGTTAATTTCTTAGATTGGTGTTGTCTGGAGTACAGGAGCAACTATGAATCTACGCGTAGCTGCGCGAGTTCTTTTTCCAGTTCCGACGATTCGCCACCCCAAGTGCGTACGAAACCGGTTGTTGTTGCATAACCCAGCCAGCTCCGATAGTTGTCGATTCTCGAACGGAGGCCGAATTGCAGAAGTGGACCCAGAAGAGCACAGTTCTACTTCTAGGCACGACCAAGACCGAGGAGCAGAAGACAGAAAATGAGATTCCGATACTACTTACGCGTCCGGCGTCAAGCGCTCAAAGTACAGTCACCGGCAAAGCACCGGTTCCACGATGGCTGGCGCAGCCGTTAGATTAGCAGCAATACCGATATTGGCAATGCTGCTTTTCACAGGTTCGTCCGAGCCAG
>JAESTW010000825.1 GCA_016763395.1 Kofleriaceae bacterium | reverse complement strand
GAAACTGCCTTTATATCAATGATATTCATCATTGGATTAGTAGGCGTTTCCAACCAAATCAGCTTGGTCTTTTCATTTACATACTTCTCCACATTTTCAGCTTTATCCAAATCGATAAAGTGAAATTTGATTCCAAAGTTTTCAAAGATCTTAGTAAAGATTCTATAAGTACCTCCATATAGATCATTACCACTAATTACTTCATCTCCTGGCGACAAAAGCTTGATTACCGCATCTATAGCTGCCAGACCCGATCCAAAGACCAAACCGTGATTAGCATTCTCTAGTGCAGCAATGCTATCCTGAAGTGCAAACCTAGTTGGGTTTTGAGTTCTTGAGTATTCAAACCCTTGATGATCACCCGGTGATTTTTGAACATATGTTGAAGTTTGATAGATAGGTGTCATTATTGCACCTGTAGATGGGTCTGGTTCTACCCCGGCATGAACTGCCTTAGTATCAAAATGCATTATCGTTTACTTTTCGTTTTGATTGTTAAAATATGAGGTCAGTTCCTTATTCATTTCTTCCTTTGATTTTTTATAAACTGGGGTCAATGAATTTTGACCTGGAACCTGCTCTATCATTAAAGTTTGGGTTGGGAACGCAAAACGTACACCTAAATGTTCCGCAAGTTTATTTACTTCCAACATTATTTCCTGACGACATCGGAGTTCGGCTGTCCAATCTGGGACTTCAAAGAATATATAAAGCATTATATCCAATGAACTAGCAGCATAGTCGTTTAAGAAAATGTTATAATAATCTTTCCTTGTCTCAGGATGACGTTTGACTATTTCTTCCAAGCCTTTTACATAAATCTCAATCAACCTAGCTGGTGAATCATAGGTAATTGACAGCTTGGTGTAAAATCTCCTGTATTTTCTCAAGCCGTGATTATCGACAGTGCTATTCGAAATAATATTATTCGGTACATACATTACTGAATCTCGGAAAGTCCTTATTCGTGTGGAACGAAAACCTACTTCTTCAACTGTTCCATCTATTTCTCCTGACGTCACCCAATCACCAATTTGAAAAGGTCGGTCAATAAAAATCATCAACGAGCCAAAAAAGTTTTTCAAAGTATCCTGAGCAGCTAGTGCAAACGCAAGACCACCAATTGAAAGCCCTGTCAGCAGAGGCCAGATATCAAACTTAAGGCCTCTGAGAATTGCTACAAAACCAACAATAACCACAAACACTTTAAGCACTTTCCTAATCAATGGCACTAACTGATCATCCAGTGTATTCTTGGATCTTTCAGCCATCTTCACAAAATAGAGACCAACGATATCTACTAGTTTGTAGAAGAATATAGTAGCAAACAGTGGCACCAAAGCATGCGCCAGTAATATCAGGTTTGTGGCAATTAACGGGGGTAATTGCAGGGTAGGAATGAGGTTTTTTGCAACAACAGCCACGAACATAAAACTAAATGGCTTGGGGCTCTTAGGGCTGGTATCGCTCTCAGGGCGAGATCGTGACTATCACCGTCGCAACCCGGCCACTAAAGTCAGCTGTGATGGTTACCACGCCAGCGCTTTGTGGACGCACGATTCCTTGGAAATCTACAAAGGCAACCTCGGTATCGGTGGTGCGCCAGATTACCAGAGCGTTGTTTTCAACCCGCATACCGCCCTCGTAGCTGGCAGTTACGATAAAGGTATGCGTTTGTGCGAGGGTCAGACTCAGGTCCCCGCCGATGGAGATTGACTCAAGTTGTCCCAGGCCGGTATTCGCGTCCGGTGTGGTACTGGCATCTGGTTCCGCGGTTTGTCCGGGGACTGTACAGATGTTTCCTGAAGAGCATATCTGGCCGGGCGGACAGAAACTCTCTGGTCCGCAGCTAAGCTCTGTCGGATAACTGGGGTCAAAGCAGGCCACAAGAAAAAGTGCCGCGGAGATAGCCAAGAGAGATAGTTTTGACAAAGGCATCTTAGAAGTTCCCCATCCAGTGTAATGAAACCCCTTGGCTGTCGACGAGCGGAGTCAAGCGACTGGTGCGGGAGTCGTCTGCTTGTCCGTCTTTACTGCCAAGGAAATAGAGGATTCCGCCGCCGACGATACTAGCGGCGCCAACTAGAGAGAATACAATCGACTTTGTCTCGGCACTTTCTCCGTCCGATATTTTCGCTCGGTCAGCAGCGGCCCAGGCTCCGCTTCTGCCCGAAAGATCATCGCTGGCCGAAGATGCATCGAGGCCGAACTTAACCCCTAAACCTACAAAGAGTACTCCGAGACCTGCTGCTCCCAATCCACTGTAGCGCATGAGTTTACCTGGTGATTCGGACGGCTTCTTCACCGCTGGCGGCTTGGTGAGAGTTGAGCTCTTTTTTGGGACAACCGGCGCTGGAGTCGCTGGCGCTTCTTCTGCGATTTTTTCTGGAACTTCGACTTCCCCAAAGACTGCTCTTGGGTCGATGTCCGAGTCGCCCATTTCAGTAGGGTCATCCACTTCTCCAATCGTTTCGATTCTCTCTGCGGCAGCGCTGGCGTATTGTCCTTCTGGCTCGACTTCTAGGTAGCGATGGTATCCGCGAAGGGCCCAAGCGAGTTCACCCCGAGATTTGTAAATCTCAGACAACAAGAAAATGATGCTTGGGGATTGCTTGATTTGGTACGCATCCAAGTAGGATCGGGCGGCGTTTTTGTAGCGCCCCATTGCCTTGCCGGCCGTCTTCTTACGTTTGGCGAGGCTGTCGGCTTTGTGCTGAGCACGTTGCGCTTTGCGCACTAATTTAGAGAAACGTTGTTTCTCTTTTTTGCTGAGCTCCTGCGCTTGCACAGGGCTGACAATTGCCAGGGAGAGAAGGAAGGCGATGAGCATTCGCATGGCCGCACTATACAGCAAGGGACGGCGTTTCATACCCGGACGGGAAAATATGTCGGCAATTTCCGACAAGTACGATGCTGCGAAATTTGTGCGGCGTTAGCGAAAATAGCATGTGTGAGTGCAACTCTTGCTCTCGCTGTGGCAGAGTGCGGATCAACTACGGTTCTACATCGCAAACGGAAATCATATGAACAAAACGCTAATCATTATCGCCACCACAGCCCTCTTGTCCTCTGCATGTTCTGATAAGAAGAAATCGGAGCCAACAAAGTCTGCGAGCACAACTCCAGCCAAAACTGGGTCCAAAGACGGTACAAAGGCTCCTGCTGACGATGCTGCCAAGAAGGCCATCGCTACTCTCTTCTCGGTAAGGCTCCGACCAAAGCATCCGCTTATTTACCTGCAATACAACTGGGCATGAAATTCACTGATGCAGAAAAGATTCGAAACGATGGCGCCAAGCTCAAGACCGATCATTTTCAATTGGGCTATGTAGCTTCGGACGATGTGACTATCGATAGTTACTACTACGTTCATCTTCCCAAAGACGGAATGGTGGAGTTGGGCGATGCAGCATGGGGAAGCTCAGTCAAAGTTTCCACCTTCAAAGGCGATATGCATTTCTGGCTCAACTCGGAAGACGGAGTCCGGGCCTCTGCCAGGTACGACGAGAAAATGGACTGGACAATGCTCAGTTTCGATCACTATCTCGCAGCTGAGAACTTTGCTAAATCCGGACTTTTCGTGTTCGAAAATGGTTCGTCGCTTTTGGGCAAAGCAGAAGCAGAGGTCGCCGAGCAGCTTACCCGTAGCGACTACAACACCGAGCGCAAGACAGCATTCATTCCACCGACGGCGTATGCAGAGACGAGTAAGGTTATTCTCGGCTATGGAGACGACGGCAAGTCCAATGAGTTTTCGTTTTCACTGGAGTACGTAGATGATGCTCACAAAGAGCGGCTCATGGGCGGACTCACAAGCGGACTGGGCGAGGCCAAAACAGACGGTGAAGAGCATCACTTCACCAGTGAAGGCCGATTGATCGTGGTGAAAAACAGCAAGCAAAAGCTCAAAGTCAAAGTGACGATGGCAGCGAAGTAGCTAGCAGCCCGTGGTGAAAGTCAGACCAAGTCGAAATCGGCGCTTTTCCGCCATCTCTGCGTTGCAAAACTTCGCGATACGCATGGTATCGCTACAGCTTGGCGCCTTGACCTGACAAAAAATCACTCAATTTCGCTCATGGTGCACTTCCACCACGGACTGCTAGAGCTTGACGCCGGCGGCGGCACCTACCGAGTAAAATAAGTCGGTGGCGTTGGCGTCGCCAATGGTGTGCGAATATCTCTCCGCTTCCAAGGCTGCTCGGACATAGGTGTTTTTCGATAGGTTGTAGGTGGCGAAGATTTCCATGTCTAGGCCACTTGTCGACGAGCTGCTGTAGAACTGATTGT
>JAESTW010000824.1 GCA_016763395.1 Kofleriaceae bacterium | reverse complement strand
TTTCTGGCAGATTCCACATTTTCACGCAATCACACTATTTAGAGCCAAAGAGTATTCTCGCGCGGGCTTTAAGGTCCTGCCGGTTGAAGGCAACGCGGCGATGACAAGAGTGGCTATCGTCTTGTACTCAGCGATTCAAATTCAACTATCGCTCATGCTCTACCCGCTGGGCGTAGCTGGCATGGTTTACACTGTGGTGGCAGCTGTCTTAGGCATTGCGTACTTTGGTTACGCGCTGGTTGGCTTGCGTAACGGTGGCCCCAAATGGGCAAAGAAGTTCTTTCTCTTTTCTTTGGTTTACATCCCCGTCCTGTTTATAGTGATGGTGCTCGACGGCGTATAGCCCTCGCAGTATTCCACTATTTGAAAAAATACCTCCCGAGAGGGAACCTTGGCGGCGTCCGGGCACTACTCCTGTGTCGTGACCACTTTGCCTCATTTGCTGCTCTTGGCGTCCCAGTCCAGTGATTGGGTTGCCCCATTTGCTGAGGCGAGAGTGAACCCCGATATCACCGATATGAAACTGCTTTGTGCTGATGATGAGTCGGCATTTCAGCGAATTGTAGAGCGGTACCAGCAGCGAATCTTGGCCTACTGTTTGCGTATCACTGGCAAGCGAGTGGATGCACAGGACATCGGCCAAGACGTCTTTCTCACCTTGTGGCTGCAGCGCAAACGCTATCGAGAAGAAGGCAAGCTACACTTATACTTGCTCAAAATCGCCCGCTTGCGCTCGCTTGCTCTACTCAAAAAGCGTCGCTCGCGTACTCGTTTGGCCGAAAAGGTACGCAAGGAAGATACCAGTCGGCATGCTTCGTTGTCGCTCTCACTCGAGAAGGATCATTTGCATTTGGCGATTTCGAAAATCAGCGTTCAACACAGAGATATTCTCACGCTCCGGCATTTCGAGGAACTTTCGCTAGAGGAAATCCAAACACTGACCGGACTGCGAATTGGCACGATAAAGTCGCGACTGCATCGCGGGCTTGTCGCGTTGCGAAAGGAGATTGACGATGTGGAATAAGTCTCTTTGCGCACAGGTAGAAGAGGCGTTGGCAGTGGATCCAGCGGATCTCTCCGATGTCTTTACTCTTCACTGCAAGGAATGTCAGAACTGTTCTGGTGTTGCCAGGGCGTCGGACTCTCTTCACGTGGATTTTTCCGAGTACGCGGAGAAAACCAGGGTCGTTGTTGAGGACATTGATTTACGCTCCCGATTGATGGCCAAGATCGACGAGGAACCAACTCCTTTTCGCTGGCGTCTGCCTTTGGCATTGGCGCTAAGCGTCGCTCTAGTACTTGTTCTGGTTTGGCCTAGAAGACCAACTGTAGCGGCAGAATACGCGATGATTCAGGCTCCTCGCGGTGCGACTGTACATCGTCGTAACGCTCGTGATGTTGCGTTTGACGGCGAGAAACGCTCGCGCCTGCCACTATCGGTTTCAACCCAAAAAGCGCAACGAGCGGACATCAGTTTGGGAGATACTCAACTGTCGATATCGGACAGAAGTCTAGTTCATCTCAATAGCTCAAAGCACTTCGACATTGTCTCTGGTGGAGTCTCGATTGACTCCACTCACGCGGTTCATCTTTCCCCTGCCAACACGCCCATTCTTCTTTCGATAACGGGAAGAGTGGATATCGAACTAAAGGACCACAGCCCCATGAAGATTCTAAAACGTCACAAAATTACCGCTGCCTCTGCAATTCTTGTCATCGCGGTGTACTCGGGATGGACAGTTCTCAAGACAGAGTCAGGCGAGGAACGAGTCGAAGCACCCAAGGGCGCGTACCTCGACTCGGACGGCAAGGTACATCGCTTTGATGTTGGCGGGAGTGGGGGCGGGGATGGTTCTGCGGTACTTGCTGCTGGTTCCGAAGCGCAAAACTCGGCCAACAAGGCACTGGATACAGAGGCGTTTGCACCAACTGGCGCCTACTGGGATGAGGATAAAGATGTAGTGCAATTTCGCATTCGCGGTGAGGTCCTCGATGCCGACAGCGGACAGACATTAGATGGGTTTCACCTGCGAGCCGAACTGCTCGACTCTAAGGACTTCGGACAAAAACAGGGAGACGGTATTTCTAAGAATTACAAAGGCCTGATCAACGGGAGCTTTGTTCTTGATGGACTCGGGCTCGGAAGTTGGCAGATCACCGCCCGCCGAGAGGGCTTCGCTCCTCTAACCCAACTGCTAGATATCGCAGATCTGGGGGCGACTCCATACCTAGTCATTCCGCTCTCCGGTGGAGCTACATTGAGTGGAAGGGTTGTCGACTGGCGCGGACAGCCAGTGCCCGGCGCAACCATTGCGATGAGTGGGTGCGGTCCGGATGAGGAAAAGTCCAAGGGAAGGGATAAAGGTCTCGGATGCAATCTGGCGAAGAGCGACAGCTCGGGTAACTTTGTTTTGGATAAACTCCCCGAAGAAGAGACCTACTCTGTCACTGCGTCTCACAAACGCTATGGATACGCTACTAGTAGAAACCTTCGCTCTTCCTTGGAAGGAAGCGGACAACACATCACGATAACTCTAAGCGGAAGAGTGCGGATATTTGGCAAGGTGTCCAAGGGCAAAGACTCTCGTCCGGTTGCCAATGCCCTTGTCGCCGGAGAAGAGGGTTCCACCACTACAGACGCCGCCGGAAACTATGAGCTGACGCTCCCGCTCTCTGCGAATCCAGAAGTACACATTGTGAGTTACCCCGGATCCCGTGAAAACCTAAACATTCAATCGTATCCGGATGACCGGGCCGTAAGAAATCTACGCTGGGTCGATGCGGACACGCATGCGGCAGAAGTGGAAATTAATTTTCGCCTGCAAATGAGCAGTGCCACTCTGGTTGGCCGAGTTCTCGACGACGCGGGAAAGCCTCTCGCGGGCATTGTTATTGGCCTCATCAATACCAATGGCTGGAAGAGCGAGCGCGGACATGAAACCTACCCGACACAAGCTAGCACTGACGAGAGTGGCAACTACCAGGTCGACAATATTCCCTCGGAGGCAGGCTATCTTGTTCGATATCGGACAGGTGAAGAAGATGAATGGATTGCACTCGGCTATGTCAATATCCCGGATGAATCAGATGTCCGAGCAGATTTTCAATTGGGAAAGGCATCGATTCGCGGTGTCTTCGTCTCGGATGATACTGGCGAGCAAATTGCGCTGGCACAGGGGGACTGCTCACGCTTTGCAGCGGAAAATACGAAAGCGCCTGGCGTCTTTTTTATGGCTGAGTGTTTCTCTGATGGACGATTTGAAATCGCGGGCCTGAACGCGGGGCGATACATTCTCCGAAGTAAAGTGGCGTGGAAGAACGACTCTGTACAGTTTGTAGAAACAGAATTGGAGCTTTCGAATTCCGAGAAGAAGAAGGATCTTCGGGTGAAGGTGAAGGGGCGTGCGGCTATCACCTGGCGCTTTCGCATTTTGACCGAAGATGGCCAGTTTCTGTCCGGTCCCTACATTCGCTATATGGTTGCCAATACCAACAACACCGCAAACTTGCATGTCCAAGACAACGGGGTTGCGACGATTCAGCTGCGAGAAGACATCAAAGACATCTTTATAGAGGTGCCTGGATATGAGCCTAGCGCGATCAATTTGGCCGAACATGGCAATAGCGAGGTCGTTGGTGTGCGAATGTCGCGGAAAGAGTGAGAACTCTGCTCGATTCGTGGGCACAAACTGGTGCATGATTTTGGCTCCAGAAGCCAAATCAACTAGGATATCTCTCATGAAGAAACGAATCCTTTTGCCCTTTGCGCTGTTGCTCTTCGCTACTTGTACACCGATCCCACCCGGTGGTCCAGCGGGGCCAAGCGGACGTGGTGGTGGTGGTAGTGGAATTAATCCCAATGCCTGCGGCAAAATTAGTACTAGCGATGTTGGCCGGAAGGTACATGCCTTTCTCACCGCATCAGCAGAACTTGATAGCGCTTCACTCAAGCTAGAGAACTCTGTGAAAGCAGCCTGTGTCCGAATGGCGCAGGAACTGCAAGTCGCAACTACGGGCAATACCGAAGAAGTATGCGGACGCGTAACCCAGGAACTCGAAGCTAGCCTGCAGGTCTCTGTGAGCCAAGAACAGCGGCTGGTAACCCGGACAGAGCCACCAGTTTGCACAACCGAGATTGATTTTGCGGCCGGCATTGTTGCCGAGTGTGAGGCTAGCGTTAGTGCGGACGTAAACATTCGTTGCGATGGTTACTGCGGCGCGACCTGCAACGGTGTTTGCAATGGCACTTGCTCATCAGTCAACGGCGATGGAAGCTGCGCGGGCACTTGCGATGGCACTTGTGAGGGCAGCTGCTCTGGTTCTTGCCAAGGTAGCGCGTATGTTGATGCATCAGCGGAGTGCAAAGCCTCTGCTGAAGTTCGAGCAAGCATTCACACCGAGTGCACAGAGGGCAAAGTCGTTGTGGTTATGGAGAACGTAACCGTTATTGATGCAAGTAGGCTAGACCGCGCGGTCAAAGCGATTGAAGTGGGAATGCCGACACTCTTGCAAGTGGGAGCAAAGGCGAAGCTAGTTGGCGGCGCATTTGTTCACTGGAGCAAGACAGCGATTTCTCTAGCAGCATCGAGTGGTGCTCTAGTGTCCGACTTAGGAGCGAGCAGCATCTGTGTGGGCTTGCAATTGGCTGGTGCCGTTGCTGCCTCCGCAGACATCTCCGCTCGAATTGATGTCAGTATCTCGGTGAGCGCTTCGGTCTCTGCATCAGCCGGCGCTCAGTAGGAACTGAAAAAGCATAGGTGGAATAGGGCTGCCTTTTCGAGCGCCGCGCCGACTCGGTGATCGCACACCAGCCCTCGCAAGTTCTGCGACCTGTGCTAGCGTCCAGCAATGAACAATTTTCGACCGCAGGTTCGACACTTTCTTGCATGTGTTTTCCTTTTCTTTGGATGCGGAAGTACGTCCGCGACTGGTGCCCATGGCTCGAAGGCCCCGACATCTTCATCGCATGTCCAAGCAGCCTTGCGGGCGATTCCAGCTTCCGCCGCGGTTGTAGTCACGATAGCGTCCCCCGAAGCATTTTGGGAATTCTTGGTGGACGGAGGACTTGTGCCGATGGACTCCAAGATAGTGCGCACCTATCAGGATGAGCTACGCGCACATTTTGATCGCCATTTAGGGCTCGATATCAGTTTGACGAGCAGTGTGGTCGGAGCAGTTATTATTGATCAGAAAAACCCCGAGGGTTTGATCGTCGCCTATCCTGTCCATGGGCAATTGAGATCGAAGCAACACAGAATTGAAAACAAACTTCTGTTTCTAAATGACAGCTACGTGGTCACACTCGAGGGACAGCATCTGATCGCAGGATCGTACCAATCGGTGCAGAGTGCTCTCCAGGTACTTAAAGGCCAAGGCAAGAGCATTCAAGATGCGGGAGCATTTGGCAGCTTTGTCCAATCGCAAATGAAGGGCGCCTATTTGAGCGTTTCTGCAGATGTGAGCAAACTGCCTTTGCCGCCCAACCCCATCACGCCGGATATTACCTACGGCAGCCTGCGAGTCACTTCAATAGCCTGAGTGTGGAGTTCACCGGCAAGCATGAGACATTGACGAGCTTGAGTACCCAGCTCAAGGGGCTGATGGAGCTGGGTTTGACCATGATGAAACACCAAAAGGAAACTACATCAGACCAATTCTTAGAAGGGCTCGGTGGCATTATGGCGTACCACAACCTCAAGAACCTCATCGCAATCTTACAGCCCCAAATCGAAGGGGAGACCATGACTCTCGAGCTGCCGATGGCAGGTGGAGGTGTTGCCATCGTTGCTGTGGGTGGGATTATTTCGGCGGGCGTCGCATACTTATCCTTGGGTGCAGGAGAATCCGAGAAAGTGGAAGCTGCGGAGTCGGCACAAATACCGATGCACAAAGTCCGAACAAAAGCAGGGCATCCGTGCGCGGAATCTAACGATCCGCTCTGTGGGTTGTAAGTTCTCGACCGGACTAGAAGTCCATTTGTAAACGGCAAGGGTGATTTTGCGTCCTAACCCGGACAGAGTGCTTCGGCCGAGACCGGACAAGATTCGGTCTCCAGCCACGCAAGGGTAAGTGCCTCGATCTCGGCGGCATTGCCTTTGCTCTTCAATAGATCAATGAGCCCTCGCATGTGAGCGGCTTTGCCGACATTGGCTTGGTAAAACTCGGCCAGGGCTTGGTCGACCACATCTTTGCCCAAGAGCAGCGCAACTTCTCGCAGGTACTGAGCGCCCTTTTGGTAGGGAGTGTTGGACCAGAGCGGATGGGTGATGATATCGATCTCACCACAGCTGTTTAGCAGTGCGACTGTATTGGCGGCGCCATTGCAGATTCGGCTGAGTTCACAATCGTAGGTATCGGCCCAGAGGTCGACGCCAAATCCTTCCAGAGCGCGAGCGGCCATGTAGGTCACAACTCCTTCGGACAGGACAAAATCTTCCCAGCAGGCGATTCGTACTCCATTGCCATACCAGCCGTGCGCGGCCTCATGGGCGTTGACCTCTTCACTGTTTAGCGCGCCATCTGCCACATGCCAGAGCGGGTGGTGCTCCATGCCGCCGAATTGTCCGACGCCCCAGGTTACCGAGACGGTTCCGACTTTGTTGCCAAAACTGTAGGGTCCGTAGGTCTTCTCAAGAAAGTCAAAGACCCCGACTAAGTTGGCGGTGCCGATGTCCGCATTTTCAGTTTCCCCCGGACGGTGCCAGACGCTTACCTCCGTGCCGGCTGGAGTTGTTCCCAAAACACGTTGGCTGTAGTCGCCCACAACAATGGCTGGCATGTACGCAGGTGCATCACCAGGAATGGAGGCTGGGTAGACCGCAACACCGCTTGCGCCGTCGGGCATACCGCTTACTGAGATCGTGAAGGTTGCGCCTTCTGCTGGATCTGGGTTGCAGGGAAAGAAGTTTCCGCATAAGTCCGGCCAAAGAAAAGACAGGTTTTTCTCGTCGCTCCAGCCATTGAAACTGTTGTTGTTTCTGTAGTGGTAGTCGATTACTAGGGTACGTGTTTCGCCGCCGGCCGGGATGCCGATGAGCAACTCTTGGCCCAAGTTGAGTTGCATGAGGTCGCCGAAGGAATCACTAACCTTGTCGATGATGAGGTTGCCGACCGCTAGAGACATACCAGTAGAGGTATCACCAGCCAC
>JAESTW010000823.1 GCA_016763395.1 Kofleriaceae bacterium | reverse complement strand
GCCCGATGAAGAGGAGGTTCTTTCTGAACTTTCCCTCGGCCTTGGCAAAGCGCCACCGGACTACGAAAACTTCGAAGTACTCGATCACACCATAGGGTTTCGCGATGACTTTTTCTCGGCCATCAACTTTGGAGTCGGCGGTACCTTGTGGGTCAGTACATTTCAGGGACGTGTCTATCGCAGTGACGATAGTGGGGCGAATTGGTACGAGTTCACTGTCCTTCCCGAAGTCAAACAGCTTTGGGGGTTTTCTAGCCAGTACGTCCATCTAGGGCATCTTCGCAACCCCAAGGTTAACTTGCCACAGTCAGTTGGGTTGGCACCATCCGGCGGAATCGGTGTGCAAGGAAATAGCTACACTCTTCTGGGCGGCAATGCTCACGCTGCCGGCAGAGGCGATAGTGGGGCTGCTAAAAGCGGTTTTGCACTCGATAGTACTCCCAGCCTCATGCAAAGTGGCTGGTACTCCGACCCCTTAAAAGGTCCATCGATGGCAGCATCTGGCTCTTCGGAAATTGTCTTAGGAGCAGGTCTATCCAACCGCGCTCCCCGACTCTCTCTGCTGCTGACTGTGCTCAAACGTCCGACGGCGAACATCTCACTCCAGCGGCTCCTCTTTACTACCACCTATCGCAACACGATTGTCCGAGAGATCACACAACACCCAACCGACCCAGAGAAAATATTCGCCTCTACAGCCTTCGGCCTCTACAAAAGCAGTGATACCGGCAAGAGTTGGTACCGTGACTTTGCGGGAATGACACCTGCAGAGCGCTGGATAGGCCATGTCGTTGCAGACCCCAGCAATCCCAAGCGGATGTACATGGGTACAAGCCGCGGACTCTTCATGTCCGATGACAGTGGTGACAACTGGTACAAAAACACCAAAGTCCCTGAGATATCGATTCGTCGAGTCGTCATCGACCCCACTGACTCTCGTTACGTATACGTCGCGGGATGGGGAGGCGTATACCGCTCTGATGACTACGGCGAGAACTTCAGCTTCGCCTTCTATCACTCCATTCCGAAACGTCGTGATGTTCTGTGGATGACGATAGATCCCTTTGACCCCAACGTCGCATACTTGGGAACAGCCGATGGCCTCATGCGCACCACCAACCTTCGGACATCAACCATTAGTGACTGGAAAATCGTAAACGGGTTGCGCACGGTAAACTTGACCATCGCCACCCTCGCAATGTGCACAAAGCATCCCGGACACATCTACATGCAGACCCAATCGGGGCTACCAACGATTAACTACGCGGCCAATGGCCCCGAGAACTTGCTACACGAATCCTGGGACCATGGCAAATCTTGGCGGGAGCTTGCCGGCAACCGGACCCAAGGTGATATTCGCTGGTTCACTCTCGATCCTAGAGACCCGGACACCGTTTGGGTCGCCTTCTCTCGCGCCATTGTTCAGATAAAGCGCATCCCGAAGAAGGATGCAACCAAAGTAGACCTCGCAACTGCCCCGTTGACCCTGGGACGCGCAGTTCTTCCCGAATTGCCAAGCTTGAGCAAAGTTGTGATGGCCGCTCTCCTCTACAACGAGCTGGAGATGAATGAGTTTGTCGATCGCCTAGACAGCCTGCGCCACCGGAACTGGCTGCCAAACAAGCTCAATGTGGGTTTTAACTACAACCTGTGGAATCTGGGTAGCTCTGTCGACGACATCCAATTTGATGACTTCCGTTTTCTGAATGTGCAGAAACACAACTCGTGGAATGTTAGCGCTTGGATGAGTTGGGCCCTACCGGACTTCTTGTACCGCCAGGACTCAGCGCCGCTCATGCGCTTCCAAGAACTAAAGATGATCAATGGTGTTCGAGAACTCGTTACAAACACCGTGCATCGCCACTACGGCGAACTGCAACGGATTATCATTCGGCAACGTTACGGCAAAAATGAATCCCTAAAAAGTCGAGTCAATCTAGCGCTACGCGTGGAGTATCTAGAAGCGGTGGTTGACCTCTCCACAGGCGGCTACCTCTCCAAGTGGAAAAAGAAAGCAACACAATGAAGCACCTCGGAATAACTCTGTCTCTATCTCTCACCCTCTCTATCGCTTTTGCCTTGGCACCAAGACAAGCAAGTGCGGACGACGAGGTCGAAGAGGTCTTAAAACGCTTTGAACACGAGCCAAAGATTCGGCAAGTGCAAGTCGCTGCCATTAACTACTACAATGTTAGTCCGTCAAAGATTGCATCGCTGCGAACACGCACCCGGACAAAAGCCCTAATCCCTGGGATTTCGATAGGCGTGACCAACTCGCTCTCGAGTTTCAATCGCGCGGTGGATGACATTATTTTCCGCAACGTCGGTATCGCCAAGTTAGAAGAACAAACCGCTGACTTCTTCGGTTTTTCTGCAAGTGCCAGCTGGGCGCTGGACCGTTTGGTATTCAACGCCGAAGAGCTCGATGTAATGTCGCTTATCGGTATCCAAGATGGCCTTCAACGGGAGGTCACCGCGCTCTACTACGTCCGGCGCCGACTTCAAATCGAAATCCTTCTAAACCCGCCCAGAGAATTGGCCTCGAGACTGTCCGGCCGACTGCGCCTAGAAGAACTTACAGGACTGCTCGATGCGTACACCGGCGGCTACTTCTCCAAAGAGATTACACGCAACCTGAAGCGGAAGAAGAAAAAGAGTGCGTACGTCCCGCCCCGTGTACGAAAGGTGCCAAGCAAAACGATTGCAGGTCCGGGCAAGGTTGACGAGCTTCGAATGCGAAATACTGGGTCCTCCGCTGCTACCAAGTAGCTGTAGTACACGTAGAGGGTAGTAATATGGACCAAGTGAGTTTTGAGCAGGTCTTTCGTGCTCACACCATAGACGGACCCGTTCTGATAACCGGGCAAAGTCTATCCTCGACCGCCTACTTGGCGCAGAGGAGTTGCCTGGGACACGGCTCGCGTGAACACGGCCCGGTCATCGTCGTCGTGCCAAGCGAGGCCGACGCACAATCGGTCACCCGGACACTCAAGCTTTTTCTAGAAGAAGATCTCCACAGTGCCATAGCCAGCGAGGAACTTGTCTTGCATGTTCCAGCCCAAGAAATCGGCCCCTACGCTGATTACACGGGAGAGAATCGCGGGTTGCGAAGCAGAATGGGGGCTCTGTACTGCCTAGCTCATCTGCCCAGCTCGAAAACGAGGGTTCTTGTAGTGAGCACATCGTCTCTTCTGCGAAAGACCATCGACAAGCGGGAGTTTGTTTCCCTCTGTGATCGAATTGATGTCGGCGGCGAGATCGATCTGGAGCTCTTGTCCCAAAGTCTGATTGCAGCGGGCTTCAGCCGAAGTACACTAGTGGAACAACCCGGACAATTTGCCGTCCGCGGTGGCGTTGTCGACCTCTTTCCTCCGCTCTACCGCTTTCCCATACGGCTAGAACTATTCGGAGACGAGGTAGAGTCGATTCGCCACTTCGATTGCGAGAGCCAGCGAACTCTCAGACAACTCGGTTCACTCGTGCTGCATCCGGTTCGAGAAACCATGCTCACCAGCGGAGCCTCGCTGCGAGAGCGTTTACTCGAAGCCGCAGATTTGGCCCACCACCCCTCAAAAGCGACCCGGGGGCTAATTGAGCAAGCGCAGAGTGGTTCAGAATTCATCGGAATCGACAAGCTCGCACCCGCCTTCCACCGAGAACTGGTCTCCCTCACAAGCTATTTCCCCAGTTCTGAGCGAACGCAGTGGATCATCCATCAGCCAGAGAGTATCGCAGCGCGAGCGCAAGAGGAGCTGGAGGATGCGGAGAAACGCTATCGAGAACAACTGGACACTCACCTTATCGCCTTTCCACCAGCGGCGCACTATCTGGACGTCGACGCTATTGATTCCATTCTAGGAAGCGCAAACCGGATCGACGCCCAGGCCCTGCAGTTTGCCGGACAAGAGACCAAGCATGCGGCCACGTTTCACATTCCAGTCGACGACAACATCGGCTTGCGAGGCAAACTTGAAAGGCAACGCAAGAGCAAGTCGGACGACTTGATCAACCCGCTCGTCGAAGCGCTCGCAGGATGGAGAGAACAGGAGTATCAGGTAGTAGTCGCCTGTTCGAGCGATCAGCGTCTGCAACAAATTCAGTCGTTGCTCGAGAGTCGCGACATTGTTTCTCGTACCCTTGTTTTGCCTTTGGGCCAAGCTCTGGAGCAAGAGGCCGAACCAGAGCATGCGCTCATCCTCTGTCGCGGAAAGGTCCCCGAGGGTTTCACCATTCCCGGAGAGCACTTCGCACTTCTCCGTGACTCGGACATCCTGGGAGAAAAGCGCAAAAGTACCCGGCGCCAGTCGCGTGCGGCCAAGCGTGCCCGGGACGCCCTCAAGGGCGGAGTCGCCGACTTCTCGCAACTCTCCGAAGGGGACTTCTTAGTTCACCACGTTCATGGCCTCGGACTGTACAAAGGCCTCAAAAAGCTCCCCATACAGGGCGTAGCTGTCGATTTTTTACATCTGGAGTACAAAGGTGGCAATCTCTATTTGCCAGTTGTGCGCATTGGTGAGGTGTCCCGCTATGTTGGCGATGGCGGGCTCAAGCCGAGACTAGATAAACTCGGAGGGCAGACCTTTGCGAAAACCAAGAGAGCCGTATCGAAAAAGGTACACGCGCTTGCCGAAGAGTTACTCCTGCTCTACGCAGAACGAGCATCACTTCCCGGACACGCGTACCCGCCACCGGATTCTCTATTCCACGAGTTTGAGTCCAGCTTTGAGTTTGAAGAAACACCAGATCAGCAGCGAGCAATCGACGACGTCGCAAAAGACATGGGCGAGCCGCGTCCGATGGATAGATTGGTCTGTGGCGACGTTGGTTATGGCAAGACAGAGGTAGCACTGCGAGCGATATTGCGCGCGGTATTTGGCAACAAACAAGCTGCCTTCCTGGCCCCAACCACTGTACTCGTAGAGCAGCACTACCAAAGCATGTGCAAGCGATTTGCCAACTGGCCGATTCGCATCGCAAGACTCTCGCGATTTCAGACAAGTTCTCAGCAGCTCGAAACAATACGAAAACTGGCCAGTGGTGAGTTGGACGCGGTTGTCGGCACCCATCGCCTGCTCTCCAAAGACGTGCGTTTCAAGGATCTGGGTCTCTTGGTTATCGATGAAGAGCAGCGATTTGGAGTCACGCACAAAGAGCGTTTCAAAAAGATGCGTTCTACGATAGAGGTCCTCACCCTCACCGCAACCCCAATTCCAAGGACTCTTCATTTCGCCATGACCGGATTGCGCGATTTGAGTATCATTGCCACACCGCCCGTCGATAGGCGTGCCATTCGCACCTTTGTCGCCCGAAGCACAGACGCGCTCTTGCGGGAAGCCCTGCAAAAAGAACTCGAGCGCAAGGGCCAGGTTTTCTTCGTCTCTCCGCGTATCGATAGTCCAATTGGCGGCAGCGACCGCAGCCTAGAAGAGTGGGCAATTCATCTCAAACAACTGGTACCACACGCGAGAATTGCGGTCGCTCACGGAAAACTTTCTGCGGACAAACTCGAGAAGACCATGATTGACTTTGTCGAAGGGCGCTACGACATTCTCGTAGCCACGACGATTGTAGAAGCTGGGCTCGACATTCCCCGAGCCAATACCATGTTCATCGACCGAGCTGACCGCTTTGGGCTCTCGCAACTCTACCAATTGCGCGGACGCATTGGTCGCTCCAAAGAGAGGGCCTACTGCTACCTCTTGGTACCCGCGCCGGACAAACTCTCGGACGATGCTCGCAAGCGGCTGGAAACCCTGCAGCGGTACACAGAGCTCGGTGCCGGTTTTGCCATTGCCAGTCAAGATTTGGAGCTGCGCGGTGCCGGTGATTTACTGGGCGCCAAACAGAGCGGCTCTATCGCCGCAATCGGCTTTGATGCCTACACTCAGATGTTGGAAGAAGCAGTTGCGGAACTTCAGGGCGTTCCTCTGCGCAGTGAGCGGGATCCCCAGTTGAACGTGGACATACCCGGCTATATCCCGGACGACTACATTCCCGACACCGGACAAAGGCTGGCGATGTACAAACGCCTGGCATCTGCATCCCAAGAGGATGAAGTTCGCGAAATACTGGAAGAGCTGGCCGATTGCTATGGACCAATTCCCGGCGAAGTGGGTGTGCTCGGTGAACTCATGGTGGTCAAAAGCTACGCGCGGCGGCTGGCTGCCACTAGCTTGGAACTCGGCCCGACGAGACTGGCCCTGGCCTTCGGAGAAGGCACGCCCTTACACCCCGAAAAAGTGCTGGCTTTGGCCAGGAAACCCAAATCATTGTATACAATTACCAAAGATCAGCGCTTACTCAGACAGTTTTCGAAAACGGAGCGAGAACGCCCGGTCGAGACCGCCAAGGCCGCCTTGCTGGAGCTTCTGGCCTGTGCTACTGCAGAGGGAACTGGACCCCTCTAATCCAGAGGGAACTGGAGTCTCAAATGGCCGCCACAATGTCGCACAAGTTGTCACGCAAGATGTCACGCAATCTGTCACGCAATTGCCTTCTTTCCCTCTCGCTGGCGCTAGCAGCCGGCGTACTTCCGCAATCGGGGTGCACCCCCAAAGGCAAAAAGCAGGGTGTTCCTCCGAGCGGTCAAGAGGCGGAGGCGAGCCAAAGCAAGTCGGACATGAGCGCCGTTCTGGCCACCATCGACGGTCACGAAATCAGAGTGCAAGAGTTTCAAGATCGCATCAACAGCCAAACCCCCTATGTCCGAGCCCGCTACACCTCCAATGAGCAAAAGCGCGAGTTCTTGGACAACCTAATCCGCTTCGAGATTCTCGCCATGCAGGCAAAAGACGAGGGCTTCGACAAAGACCCAGCGGTGATTCTCTCGATGAAGCAGCTCATGGTGCAGAAGCTCATGAAGAACCGACTGGACAATGGTATTCGCCCTGAGGATATCCTCGACGCGGACATGAAGGCCGCCTACGACGACGCCCACGCTGAATTCAACATGCCAGAAGAAGTACGGGTTGCTGCGATCGTGCTGGACTCCGCGGACACGGCGAAATCCACCGCTGTTTTGGCACTGGGAGAAGCGGGTAGCAGTAACAAGGGATTCCGAGAACTTGTAGCCCTGCACTCGACGGACAAAGACGGAAAATCTCGAGGCGGTGACCTTCGGTATTTCACCAAGGACAACGGTGAAATTCCCAAGCCCGTAATCGAAGCTGCCTTTGAACTTAAAAAAACCGGCGATGTCGCTGGACCAATTGATGCTGGGGACGGTCGCTTCTTCATTATTAAACAAACCGGACATCGAAAAGCCGTCGCGAAGAGCTACGATGAGGTCAAACGACAACTGCAAAATCGCCTGTATCGTGAGAAGCGCACCCAAGCACAACAAGACTTCGTGGAAGAACTGAAGAGCAAGGCCAAGATCGAAATCAACGCCAATGCCCTAAACCAGGTCAAAATTGATACTTCAACGGCCGGATTGCCTGGCGATCCACACAGAAACCTGCCTCCAATGCCTACGCCCAACTCAAATGCTGGCCAAGCAACCCCTAATGAGGCAACCCGATGAGACAACCAATGGTCAAACTTGCAATGCCTACTCCTAGAACCCGACTCCGCAGGCGACTCGTTGTTGGGCTGCTCGCTATTGGGCTAGTCCTCGCCCTGCCCTTATTTTTGGGCGGCATCATCAGGCCAGCAAGCGCGCAGGAAGCCAAGCCCAAACCAACAGTCAAAGCGGCAGCCAAGACTCTGGTGATCGACCGAGTAGTCGCCGTTGTCAATGACGACGTAATCTTGCGAACCGAGCTCATGATGCGAGTTGCGCCATTGGCTTTCGAGCTCAGCAAGATCACTGACTTGGGAGAGCGAAGACGTCGACAAAATCAACTCAACGGACAAGTACTCGACGAGATGGTCAACGAGCAACTTGTCAGCCAAGCCGCACGTGCTGCGAGACTAAAAATTAGCGCCAAAGAAGTTCAAGCCGCAATCACGGATTTGAAGAAACAAAACAAGTTGGATGTCACACAGCTTGTCGAAGCTCTGCGAATGCAGGGGTATAGCATGTCGTCTTACCGTAAGGATGTTCGCAACCAGATCTTGCGCATGCGAGCGGTAAACACTCTCGTTCGCCCCCGTGTTTCTGTGACCGATGATGATGTCCGAACGAAATACGACCAAAAAGCTCGGCGCTCGAACTTGGTGAGCAAAGTAAGGCTGCAACACATCTTGATTGCGCTTCCCGAGAACCACTCGGAAGATGAGCTAAAAGCTGCGCGGGATAAAGCAGCAGATATCATTCAACGAGAAAAGGCAGGAGAGGCTTTCGCGACCCTGACTGAGAAGTACTCGGACGATCCTGCCACGAAGAACACTGGCGGAGATCTAGGGTGGATCGAGCGCGGTACAATCGCAACCGAATGGGAGAGCATTGTTTTTGCTATGTCCAGAGGTGAGACACGAGGCCCAATCACCGGTCCCCGTGGCCTACATGTCTTCCATGTGTCCGATTTAGAGGACAGCAAACAAGACAGTTTTGAGAAAGTAAAAGAAACTCTCCGAAAAGAGATCTATCGCTCAGAACTAGATAAGCAAACCCGCCTTTGGGTCGATGAGCTGCGCAAACAGGCGCACTACGAAATCAAGCTCTAAGGGCCTATAGAAACCGGGCACTCACAGCGCCACTACATCGCAGGTGGTGTCGGTAGCCCTGTGCGTTGGTAGTTCCAAGAGTTCGGTCCAGGATCCCGAGAGTGGTGAGAACTTTTTTACCTCCGGCTCTTCCCCATCGCTATTCCGTGCCTACAATGGGGAACACGAGATACAATCTGTGTGGACGCATACAGAGCAATACTAGCTAAGGCCTTTCTTCGTGAACGAATCCCGCACTACAAACCGCTATCCTGTCAAACTAAGTGTAACTGTCACTTTCCAAGACGAAAACCGTGAAACATCCATCGTCAACCTCTCAGTTGGTGGCGCGTTGTTTACCGGTTTCGGTCGGCTTCCCATCGGTACACAGCTGTCCCTTGCATTCAAGGTTCCAACATCGGAAATTGAAATTAGGGCCAATGCCGTTGTCCGGTGGTCTACAGAGGACTCCACTGGTGTTCAGTTTGATGGGCTTCGAGCCCGAGAAGTATGGTCTATCAACGAATATTTCAAAGAACTGGACTAAGTACAACTCTTAGTTACGTGGCATTGCGCCGGTACTTGGCAACCTCACCAGGTATCAAGTCGCCAGGTATCACCTCACTGGTGATGCTGAGCCTACTCGCCTTACTTGGCGCCAACGCACACGCACAGGTCAGTCCTCTGGCCGAGCATCGTGCGGCGGTCTTGGACCTACGTTCTGGGCCGGATACAGGCAGACTTCAAGAACGCGAAGCGCTTATTGAGGAGCTTGGGCAGCACGGCCAGCTGCATCTAGTGATTGATGCAGAGCTTGCCAATCGGTTGGGACGTACGGTGTTCTCGCCCGCATGGGGCCAAGGCAAGGCAGCACTGGAGCTAGCGGCACAACACTTTGGCAATCTGGATTGTTCACAAACTTTCCAGTATGCCAATGATGCGATCTTGTATCTTTCCGCGGCGAAAGCGGCGGGTGTCTCACCGGACAATGACACTCGTAAAGCGTACCTGTTTCAATTCTTGTGTGCGGATCGGAATGGCAACGTCGATCAAGCAATGTCCACCGCCGCCGCTCTCCGTATTCTCACCGGTGGAATACGCCCAAGTGAAATCAGCGAAAACACCTGGCGCAAGTATCCCGAGATCGACTTGCTCAGCAACTTGCGCTCAGCATCCGTGAGCTTTGAGAGTGATTCGCCTGGCGCAGAGCTTTGGATCGATCACCGCGTGGTTGGAAAAACTCCTATGAATGTACTCTTGCGAGAAGGACGGCATCTTGTGGCGATGGGCCTAAACACTCGCTCGGCAGCCATCTATATCGACGTTCCCCTTCGCAACAACGATCCCGTTTCACTGCGTTTGAGCCAAGTGTCATCACAGTGGCAGCAGCTCGGCCAAAGCATCGACGAAATCCGCGCCATTGATGACGATAAACGCCCAACGAAAATGCGAGAGCTCATGTCCGCAACCGAAATAGACGTCTTTTTTGTACTGGAAGAATCGAAGATTGCGGTCTGGATACTCGCCTCATCTGGACGCACTGCCAAACATCTTGGAAATGTAGATAGTGCCAAAGAGGCCGGACGCACAGCACTCCACGGACTTCGAGAGCAGCAGCGTCGCCCTGGTCTCGACTTGAGTATGCCCTTGCTCCGCGAATCCGACTTGCCAGAAACAGTAGCTTCTGCGGAAAGCCCGACACGCTGGTGGCTCTACGGCCTCGTCATAGGAGCGGCCGCGGCTGGCGCTGGAGTTATTCTCCTGCAAGACCTTGGTCAGGACCAACAGCGAATTGAGATTAACCTACCATGAGAGTATTACTTATACTCGTAGCGCTTCTGAGTTTTGCGCCAAGAGACGCGGCCGCTCAGACCTTAGCAATTCCAGCCAACGATCCTCCCAACATAGAACTTCCGATCCTGATTCATCGGGGCAGAATTACTGTCCGAGCACAAGCAGGAATGGAGTCAATGGCCGGCAAGATAGCCGACCGAGCTCCAGGCTATTTACGTGAAATCTCAGATGACTTGCCTAACCTGGATGTCCCCAAGCGCATCGAAATTCGCCTTGTACGAAACTCTGCTTCTCTGCCCGCGGCTGCTCCGCCCGGACACAGTGCCCCAAGTTGGGCCTCTGGAGTCGCTTACTCGGACTATGGGGTAGTAACCATCGCCCACTATAACGGCAGTGAACTCACCGACCCCTTGTCCGTCACCGCCCATGAACTTTCACACCTAGCCCTTGGCGCAGCCCTGCACAATCGCGCTCCCCGCTGGCTCAATGAAGGCTTTGCCTATCTTCACTCCTCGGACTGGTCGATGGAACGGACGCAGGTTCTAGTTGGAATGGCATGGAGCGGCAGTACTATCCCTTTGCGCGATCTCGATCGTCGCTTTCCGGCGGAAGAACTCGAAGTTCATCGGGCCTACGCTCAAAGCTATGACTTTGTCGCATTCCTCGCCAGGCGCGGCCGCTACGTCGACAAAAAGGACGAAGGAGATAGATGGCCATTCAGAACATTTCTGGGGCGAATCGCGCAAGGAGACGACATCAATGACGCGGCACTAAAGGCCTACAGCACCAGTTTAGTCGATCTAAACGCCGAGTGGTACGAAGACTTGCGAACCCGCTACATGCTTATTCCGGCGAGCCTAATCGGCCTCTTTCTATGGTGCTTTGCCGCCCTGCTTCTCATCATCGGATATATTCGCAAGTCACGTCAGGCGAAGAAGATTCTCGCCCGATGGGAAAAGGAGGAGGCGCTACGAGCAGAGGCAATAGCAGAAGGCGTTGTGCCCAGCTAGCTGCAACCCTAGCTCGTGCCCCATAGTGCGTTGTTTGAGCTTAGGTGACTTCTTCGACGAAGAGAAAGTCTTTGGGAGGCATGAGTGCATACCCGTCTTCGCTGACTTGAATCAGGTCAATTCCATCTTCGCCCAAGAGCCGACGAATTCGCATGATGTTGGTGAAGAGCGCAGCATCGTGACGAAGAGGATGGTATTCGACCTCCCATACCTTTTCAACAATATCCTCCTTAGAGAATATCTTAGTTGGACCAGCGGAAAAGAGAAAAAGCAGTCGCTTCAGTAAACTTCGCCTTCGGAGATCTGCCACCGTCTCACCATTTCGGATAATCACTTGCCGGACGGAATCAACCGCCAAGCTTCGTTGGTTCATTCCGAGTAATTCGGGGCTTGCAGAGGCAACATAACTCTCCACTCCAGCAGCGTTCACGCAGCGATACGGCCTCACTGCGCTGAAGCCTAAGTCACCCAACAACGCTTCTGCAGCGTGTAGGGATTTCTCGCTAGCTGTTGCTGTTCGAGCAGTAGTAATGCCTTCTGGAACCGATTCTCCACCAGCGATCACCTCCAAGGCCTGACTTGTTGCAAGGGTCTCTACAGGCAATCCACAGGTACATGCAATGGTTCTCGCATCCCGTGCGTATGTCGCTGCCTGTCGAAGGTCGCCCTCTTCCCTAGAGAGCGCAGAAAGGACCAAGAAGGCGTGAATCTGGGATCGATTGCAGCCGCTAGCCAGTGATTCGCGAGCAGCACGTGAGGCGGCAATCTGGGCAGCTTGCCTATCTCCTCGTGCCAGCTCCAAACGAGCGACTATCGCCATTGCCTTCGCTGTACCAGAGATATTCTGAAGTCTCTCTGCGTCGATCGCCGCACATTGTGCTTCTTGCAACGCGACAGCGGATTTGCCAGCCGCCATGGCCAACGTTGCCTGTTGCAACGCAGGTACGCTAGCGTCGACGTTTACATTCCCTTGCCACGCGGCAATCTCCTCCTCCTGAGTTTTACTCAAGAGTTGATAGGCGAATGGCAGCATGCTTCGGTCCGCAGAGTCTAAGGCATCTTGTGCTGACTCCAGCCGCAGTTCCTTTAGCAACACCCCTGCGAGAATTACTGATGCTTGAGCGACTAGAGCGTGCAATCCCGACTGACTGGCCGTCCGAGTTGTCGCCGCAACGATCTCTGAGGTCTGCCTGAGGTCACACGCTTCGAGCAGTACCAAGGCCAAATCCAATTCGGCCCGCAACGCGCTTACTTCGTCTCCACGACTGCGAGCAGAGGCGACTATGTCTCTCAAAATGTCAGAGGCTACTTGTGAATTTCCAATACGCAAATATCGAATGGCATCACAGCGAACCAGTTCATCACGCAAGGGGATACTATCAACTTCAGCAATCGCAGACTCGACCTGTGGCCGAAAATTGGCAGCTTCACTGTATCGGCCTTCATCCAGCAGATTGCGCAATTGTCGGACAAGCACCCGAGCACACAACTCGGTGTCCTCGGCAGCACTCGCGGCCCGAGCCAACGCAGCCCGAGCGCCCAATAAGTTGTTTCGATGCGACTCAACTTCAGCAAATGCCAAATGTAAATTCGCCCGACTCGTACTCGATAGTCCAGCGCGCATTTCAAACGCCCCCGCTATCGCTGACTCTGCAATGTCCGATCGACCACAGGTTGGCTCAAGCTCTGCCAATGCTGCGGCGGCGGCACGCGAATCCAATGATTCAACGTCCAATAGTCCATTGAGCTGATCTCTCGCTGTGTTGCAATCACCCGCTCGAAAAAGCAGAAAGGCAAATAGAACGGGATGCAACGAGTCACTCAAATCGAGCGCCTTTGCAACTTGTCCGTGACGAACGGCAACCAGAGCCGATACGTTTCGAATACTTTGATTGTTCACTCCCAAGGAACGTAGAAATTCAATCTGTGACAACAGCTCCCCACCAGCTCCACGAGCTAACGCACGCTCTGCAATCGCAGACAATTCATCTGTAGCAAGTTCCAGTTTGCCAGCAGCGATTAGGTGCATGACGATCTCTCGACACCGATCAACCTCGTCCAGAAGTGCAATCGCCCCGTCATCCCCCGCTGTCCACGCCGGACGCTTGGCACTAACCCCTTTTCCCATTCCCCGGACAAGCTCCACCGCCTGCAGTTCCAAGTGCTCCCGACGCTCATTGAGCATCGCGTCCAGAACCTGATCTCGGACGACATCATGTACGCTGAAGCGGCGGTTCCGCAATGGATCGATGAGCTGTCTGGATACCAAGTCAATCAGCGCAGACTCCACATCTCGAAGCCCAAGCAGTGCAGCAACTGCTGCAGGAGCAGCGGCAACACGAACGACACAAATCGCCTCCAAAGCAGCTCGCGTTTCCGCACTCAGAGCGTCCAGCTCCCAGGCTGACTCCCCGTAGCGGCTCCGTGAGTACTCCCTGCGCATAGCCAGAGGCATGCCTCGAGTGAGTGCCAACGCCTTTTCAAAAGCTCCGTCCGGCGAAGGTCCATAAAGAGCCTCTAAGTGCTGCCACAAGTCACGAGAACCCGATTCTTCCAAGCCCTCCAACGTGATCGAGAACTGTCTCGCATCATCTCTGGCCAGTGGCAAAATTTCTCTGGACAAAAGAAGTAGGCGGCCCACGCCCGGACGAGACACCAAGGCTTCTACCAGAGTTTGGATGTCCTTGGCACCGAGATGATGTACATCGTCGATGATTAAAAGTTGCGCTTCACTCTCAATGACCTGTTGTAAACAACCCGGACGCCGATCCATCGCTCGCTCACATCGAGCGATAACTGCGACACCCAAATCGCCAGGAGCACAGTCGACATGGGTAACTTGAAATTCGTTGGCTAGCTGTTCAGAGAGTCGACCGGCCAGCCTGGTCTTCCCAGAGCCAACTGCGCCGTTGATAACGAGCAGTGGAGACCCCGATAACGCAGATTTCAGTTCAGCCAACTCGGACATCCTTCCTACGAAAGGCGGCGGCGTAGCTAGCCCCAGACGAGCCAGGGTGGATGACGGAACTGGGATTTGAGAGCTTGAGGAAGGCATTGGAAACTCCTGCGGGGCTGCTTTTGTTGAACTGATCTGGGCCATGACTCAGTTTTGGAGAAAAACCACCAAAACTCGCTGTCTACTACTCCTCTTCTCCCAGCAAGCTACGTTCCAAGGAGGCGATTGCCAATACAACCATCGGCTCCTGCCTAAAGGTCTGAAATCATAGCATGAGCTCTTGAGACAGGCTGCGCCTTGGCATCTCACTAGTCCCCCGAGTCCCCAGGTGATACTCAAGGGTATCGCTACCCGGGCGTCTCACTAGGTGGGGACGAAGTACCGATTCTCAGATTCTCTGTGGATAAGTATCTGGAAAAAGGTGCCGATTTCGCGGTGGTCGTACTCCCCCAAAACGAGTTTTTACACCCCGCCAAAATTCCGCAATGATTTCGGGAACTAATGACCAAATGATCGTAGCCCCCAGAAATGAGCCCGAATCAGAAGTTGATTCGGCGCATGACACCACGAGGTAGCCTGCGAATCACTGCCATAACCACGCCCCACATGGCGGGGGTGTACACGAGCGGGCTGCCTTTTTCGATCGCCCGGTAGATTGTCTTGGCTACGTCTTCGGGGTTTCCGGCAAAAGGGGGGGCCTTCAAGCCGGCTGTCATACCAGTACGGACAAAGCCTGGTTTCACGCAAATGGTGATCAGTCCTTGGTCCCGGTACTTGTGGTCTAAGCTTTCGAGGTAGTGGGACAATCCCGCTTTCGAGGCGCCGTATAAAGCGACTGGCTTTCGTCCCCGGTCACCAGCAACGGAGGAGAGTACGCAGAGCGTGCCTCCGCCCTGAGCTAGCAGTCGCTTTCTTGCGTATTCACAAAAGGTAACGGTGTTGGCAAAGTTGACTGTCAATAATCGCCGGGCAAGCTCGGTGTCTTCTTCCAAGTCCTCTTGCAATGCAAAGAGTCCGGCAGTCACAACTACGGTGTGCAAACGTCCCAGATAGGCGGTACCGAGGGTTAAGGCTTTTTCAAAGCTACTCGGGTCTTCCAGGTCACACAGCGCCCAGCCTGTCTCGGTATTCTGCGGGTGCCTAGCTCGCAGGTCAGCTGCACTGCGCTCCAGCTCGTCCGGATCTCGGCCAATCAAAAAGACCTGATTACCAGCTTCAATAATCTCGCGAGCCAATGCTCGTCCGATTCCCTTTGTGCCGCCGAGTAGTATAGTATTCATCTTCGTACCTACGCCTTATTCGCGTCCAACTGCCATAGAAAACATCAGCGTCCGAATAGCCGTTTGGACTGTGCAGACGAAAACTTACCTTTGGGATCCCACTTTTCCCGGACAGCCAAGAATGCATCCAATCGCGGTTCCATCCGCCGAAAATCTTCGGCTCGCGTAAAGGTATCCTTAGTAAGATAAATTCGCCCCCCGAGTTCGATCACCACTTGATTCAACCGATCGACGATCTGCTGGGTATTGTCTCGAATCGCCAGATCCAAGGCGATTGAGATCCCCTTCATCGGGAAGGAGAGCATGCCTTTTCCCTCTTCGCCGCAGTCTTTGATAACACAGAGTGGAGATGCGCCACCAAGCGCCGTGAGTACACTCAGAAAATGTCGTGCTGCCCCGCGTCCGGCCGAGCTGGGAAGTACACACTGATACTGGGTAAATCCACGCCGACCATAGACCTTATTCCAATTGAGAATTGCGTCCAAAGGATAAAAGAAGTCGTCCGGATGCCTAATTCCCTCGCGCTTTTTTTGCAGGTGCTTCCAGTAATAGAGTGTGTTGAAGGACTTAACCGTAAAGCGGTTGAGAGCCCACTCGGGGAGATACATCGGAAAACTAGCACGTCTCTTTGTGGGTAAGCTGCGGCCCTGTGCTTCGTCCTCGCTTGCCCATCGACCAACATCCAGCAGCCCACGCCCCATGTTCCGACCTTGCGACACACAGTCAATCCAGCCCACTCCATGTGGCCATTGAGCGCCGTCGTCGAGCAAGTGGTCCATGAAGCTGTCGATATTGGCGATTCGGCGACTCTGCGAATAGATCCAAGGTGAAGTGATTCGCTCCAGGGTGAATTCAACTTCTAAGATGTGCCCAGTGAGCCCCATTCCGCCGATTGTGGCCCAGAATAAGTCCGGCTCACAATCCGCATTGCACTCGATAAGTCGGCCATCTGCGACTCGCATCAGCATTGAGTTCACATGGTGAGATCCAAAACAGCCGGACGCATGAGACATCTTCCCATGAACGTCCGATGCTACCATTCCGCCGAAAGTGACAAATTGAGTCCCCGGACTAACCGGACAAAAAAAACCGCGCCGCAGAAACAGACGATTGAGTTCAAAGAGGCTCATGCCCGCTTCGACCCGAATGTGTCCGGATTCCGGATCGAATGCTAAGATTCGGTCGGCCATCATGGTCTCGACAAGAATGTCGGATTCGTCTGCGGGAAGCGCTGAATCACCGTAGGAACGTCCCAATCCCCGCGCCAACACGGCTTCGCGTGAAAGCTCCTTAAGCCTCTCCCCCCGCAATACAATGCCCTTGCGAGTCTGATTGCCCCAACTCGCTACTAGCTCGCGTACTTGCCGCGTTTGCTTGCCCGAATCGGTATTTTTCTCAACTGACGAGTTCAGTGACACTAGACTCATGTTCAGACTCTCTACTCAGTTTCAGCTTTTTTCGAAACAGGAGGTGTACGAGTTTCCGCACGACGCCTGCCTCTAGACTGCTTCAATCTGTCTCGCAGCTTGTAACGAAGAATGATTCCGCTCGACCCTTTGGGCAGCTCATCAATAAACTCGATCCACCGGGGATACTTGTACGGCGCTAACTCGTTTTTTACGTAATCTCGCAATTCCGCTTCGAGTTCGGCACCCGGTGTTTGTCCGATATTGGGCACGATAAACGCAAACGGTTTGATTAGACCATCCTCGTCGTCCGCACCGATGACAGCACATTCCCAGACCGACTCGTTGGCCAGCAATGCTCGTTCAACCTCGTCGGGAGCAACCCACTTCCCTCCAACTTTGAAGAGGTTATCGACACGCCCACAGTGGTAGTAGTTGCCTTCAGCACCAACCATGAAACGATCTAAAGTCGTAAACCAACCATCGTCTTCCTCCAATTTGACATTGCTGCCCCAATAGGAATTTACAATGCTATCGCTGCGCAGCTCAAGGGTTCCTATTTCGTCTTCTCCAACGATCTTTCCCTCGTCATCCACGATTCGAACCTCGAAGCCACCCAGAATCTGTCCGCAGTTTCCCGGACGGCGGCCCGCAGCCTCGCCCGCGATCACAAACTGGAATGCCTCGGTAAGGCCGTATCCGACGGTCACATTGCTGCCGAGCACACCGCGAACCATGGCGATGATCTGTGGTGGCATGTCCTCGGCACCGGCAATGCACCAACGTACGTCGGACAAAATCTTCGCGTGTCCGGCCTCGGTAGCATCTCGCGCCAACTGTCCGTAGAGCGAAGGAGTCGCTGCAAAAATGGTCGGTTTGAAACTAACCAGCGCGTCGAAAACCAGTCCGCTGTGGGCCTGTTCTGGTAAAAGCAAAACCTGCGCGCCAGACAAGAGCGGAAACAATAGCCCTGTTCCCAGTCCGTATGCCGTAGACAGACGCACGGTGGAAAACACACGGTCTTCTTCCCCCATTGAGAGAAATCCCAACGCGAAAGATTTGTGAGCCAACACCGGAGCAGAGTGATTGTGCAGGACTCCGCGCAATCCGAACGCATTGCTCTCGTTGGATGCGCCAGCAGAATACAAGAGAATTGCAGAAGTATCGTCGTCGACTGACCTGCAGGGAACTGCTGTCGCCGAGGCAATACGCTCTGTCAATCCTGGCCCGGACGCTTCTGAGCTACCAAACGAAACGATGTCTCGCACGCCGGGCAACTCGGCTCGAAGCTGGGATACGTTGGCGTGCAAACTGTCGTGGACAATCACCACACTCGCGCCGCAGTTGTTGAGTCGGTTGCGCAAATCATTGACTGCGCTCAGCTCACTAATCGGGACAACGATCGCCCCCGAATACAAAATTGCGAGGATGGCAATCGACGCCTCTAAGCAGTCCGGTGAATACACCGCCACTCTCTCGCCTGGAGTGAGTCCCAAGTCACTGAGCACACTCGCCCCACGCCCAACTTCAGACGCAAGTTCACTGTACGTCAAGCAACGCGTGCCTTCACACAACGCGGTGCGATCATCCCAGCCAGCCGCGGTGGCCTTTGCGAATATCCGGCCCGCTAAATTGCTTCCGAGGTCATTCATACAGGTCCTCATAGTACCGTGAAATTGTTGCGATCGGCAAGACGACGCCCCGACATCGACACAGTTGTCGCTAATTGTGAGAGAGCAGCCTTTTTGTCTACGCGCCTGAGAGGTTTCTCCCTCGATTCACGTTAGTGTGGGGCATGCGCATCATCGCAGGCTCCGCTGGTGGCCGGAGATTTAAGGCGCCACTGGGCCCCAACACTAGACCGACCTCGGATCGAGTCCGCGAATCCTTATTTAGCATTCTGGGAGGTGCCAGTGATTTGCGCGTCCTGGACCTCTTCGCTGGCAGTGGCGGATTGGGGCTTGAAGCGTTGTCCCGAGGAGCAAAGCGAGTTGTTTTTTGCGACCAAGATCAGGCCGCGCTTAAGACGCTTAAAGAGAATCTACGCGATCTCGGCATGAGCCAAGAGGCGGAGGTGGTGCGCTCGGACTCGCTCGCTCTCTTGCGACGATTGTCCAAAGCGTCCCGCCAGTTCGACTGGATTTTTATCGATCCCCCTTATGCGAGCGAGCTGGCCGAGCAAGTCTTGCAACAAGTGGGGGAGAACAAGCTATTGCACATTGATGGACAACTGATAGTGGAGCACGACAAACGCATGACACTACTCGAGCAAATTGGCAGCCTGCAAAGAACTGACACGAGACGCTATGGAGACACTTGCGTGTCCTTCTTCGAGCACGAGAAGATACCGGCATGACAGGCGCTCGCAATTCTAAGCTTGCAGTATACCCGGGGACTTTCGATCCTCTAACTTCCGGCCACGTCGACATATTAGAGCGCAGTCTCGCGCTCTTTGACCGAGTCATCGTCGCCATCGCCACCAACCCGGCCAAAACTCCGCTCTTCACGTTGGAGGAGCGGCAAGATTTTATCCGCGAAGCACTTGGCGAAAATACAGATCGAGTACAGCTCGATCACAACGAAGGCCTCTTGGTGGACTATTGCACTCGTGTGGGAGCAACAACAATTGTCCGGGGATTGCGCGCACTGGCAGATTTCGAATACGAGTTTCAGTTGGCCCACATGAATCGCCGGCTCGCGCCAAACATCGACACCGTTTTTTTCATGACCGATGAACGCAACCACTACGTCAGCTCTTCGTTGGTAAAAGAGGTGGCCAGTTTTGGTGGCGACGTGTCCGGACTTGTCCCGCCGGCTGTAGCATTGGCACTCGCAGACAAATACAAAGGAAACAAATCCAAATGAGCATACGCTTAGCCTCAAGACTCGACAGAGTCAAACCTTCCATTACCCTAGCTGTGACCCAAAAGGCTGCAGAGATGCGTGCCAAGGGAGTTGACATTATTTCCTTTGGCGCTGGAGAGCCCGATTTCGCCACCCCGGAACACATCCGAGCACAAGCAATCGAAACCTTGCAAGCGGGCGGAGCCAGTAAATACCCTGCGGTGTCCGGTATCCCCCCCTTACTAGACGCTATCAAGAAGGTTACAGCCGAGGTTCATGGCATGGAGCTTGGCGCCGGACAAATCCTGGTAAGCGCCGGCGCAAAACACAGTCTATTCAACTTGTTCCTGGCGCTCCTCGATCCAGGAGATGAGGTAATCATCCCCTCGCCCTTTTGGGTTTCCTACCCAGAGATGGTGAGATTGGCCGGAGCAGAAGCTGTACTCCTGCCGCCTCGACCGGACACCGGGTTTGATCTCGATCCCGACGCCTTGCGAGCTGCAATCACTCCCAATACTCGGGCCATCATCCTCAATTCACCAAGCAATCCCACTGGCGCGGTCTACGACCAAAAGCTCCTGCAAGAGATCGCCGACATTTGTGTTGAGAACGACATACTCATCATCGCAGATGACATCTATAGGCAACTGGTCTATGGCGATACGAAATACGTTTCTATTGCCAGCTTAGGTGAGGAAGTCGCGTCTAGAACTATTCTTATCGACGGTGTGTCCAAATCCTACGCAATGACAGGTTGGCGAATTGGCTGGACCGTCGGACCGCCTGAAATCATCAAGGGCATGACCAAAATCCAAGGACAGAGCACATCTGGCGCCAACCATCTGGCTCAAATCGCCGCGGTAGAAGCACTACTCGGTCCGCAAGAGTGCGTTGCGGAGATGCGAAAATCATTCGATGCCCGGCGCTTGCGCATGGTCGAGCTCTTGCGCGCGATCGAAGGTGTCGACTGCGAAATGCCCAACGGCGCCTTTTATGCATTCCCTAAAATCGCAGCCTTTCTGGGGAAGAAAACACCCGATGGCACGACGATCGAAAACGACGTAGAACTGGCCAGCTACTTGGTTGAAAACGGAGTTGCCTTGGTTCCCGGTTCTGGATTCGGTTGCCCCGGATTTGCCCGCTTGTCGTACGCCTGCTCCATGGAAGACATCGAAAAGGGCATTGCCCGCTTGTCCGAGTCGCTTGGCGCGTTGCACTAGCTGGTTCCCTTGTCCGATACTCGAAGTTTAAGAGTCGCCACATTCAATGTTTGGTTTGGCGACTATGAGGTAGAGCGACGTGCTGTGGCTCTCTGCGAACTTTTAGATAGCGAGAGCCCGGACGTTATTGCATTGCAAGAAGTCACCCCAGCCTTTGGCGCGATATTGCATAAACAGTCGTGGACTCGCCAATACCAGTGGTCGACCTCAGTTGACGAGCTCACGGACTACTGTAACTTGCTCCTGTGTCGCCTGCCCAATGCGACATTCGAACGGACAAGGCTCTGGTCCTACCAAGGCCGGCATCTTGATCTTGTCTACCTCGACTCCGGGATCGCGATTGGCACCGTGCACCTCGAGAGCCGGGGACACAATAGCGAAATTCGCGGCACCCAGCTCTCGGACATATTCCCTAACTTCGGGCAGTCGCTCGCTCTATTGATGGGCGACTTTAATTTTGACGATGGCAGTGACGAAGAGGCCTTCCGACCCGAATCGTTTCGCGACGCGTGGACTGAAATGCACTCGGCAGAGTCCGGCCCCACCTTCGACACCAGCTCAAACCTCATGGCCCGCTCGCAGTCGAGCCGTGAAAAACAAGTTCGATACGATCGCATTTGGGCGAAGAGTTCAAAGTTGCAAGTAGCGGCCATTCGCCGGATAGGACTCGACCCAATTCCCGGACATAGTAGGCTATGGCCCTCGGACCATTTTGGGTTGGTAGCCGAGTTCGCGTTGCCTTAGCGTTTTCTCCGTTTGAGCAACGCTAGAGCCACGAGCCAGATAAGCAAAGACACACCGAGTGCTAAAGCCAGCCAGAGCAAGAGTGTCCGAATATTCACCTTGCTGTCCGAATCCGAACCCGGAACTTCGACTTCGGCTGGTGCAGGTTCTTCGCTAGGAGTACTCACGGAGAGCTGAGACTCGCGTATTTCCAGAGCAATTGCTTCCGTTGTCGAGGACTCATACTCCCCGCTTACGTCGTTAAAATAAACCAACTCAATCTCGGGTAAGCGCTGTGACTCGCGGGCCAGAGGGACCACCCAATAGCGGAACACCCGTGTCACACTCTCTCCTTGCGCATCGACTTGATCTGGGCTGCCTCCAGCCAAGGCATCGATAGAAAATCCTTCGACCGCGACGTGCGGAATCCCGAGCCTGCCCATCGCTCCACTTCCGCTCACCCGTAGCGTTAGCGTCAAGGGTTGGCCGACTTCGACCTCTGTCCGAT
>JAESTW010000822.1 GCA_016763395.1 Kofleriaceae bacterium | reverse complement strand
GAATCTCGAAGGTGCGCTTCTAGCGGTATCGCTAAACTTGCAAGCGTATTGTCAAGCTCGGCAAGGCAGAGACCTAGCTCTAGCACTGCAGCTGAGCAGGGAGGCGCTCAAGATCCGCGCCTCGGTAGCTGGGTTTCGTCATACTCGGGGACTCTTGCTTCTCGAGTTGGGGCAACTGGACGACGCTTCACGTGACTTGGAAGCGTCTTGGCTCGATGGTTCAGGCACGGGGCTTTTTGAAGCGGAGCGCTGTTACGACCTCGGACGGCTGTGGAGTGTCCGGGGACAAAGTGAGTACGGCAACGACTATTTCGAGCGCTCTCTCCGAGCCTCACCTGACTCTCATTGGGCGACCATGTCCGAGAAGTTAGTTTCTCAGAGTGCCACTCTCGGTATAGCGCGAGGATCGGGAAACATACTGGACGATTTTATCTAAGACGACCTATACAAGACTCCCTATACAATAGGTAGGCGAACTTCAAAGCATACACCCGTCTCGATATTTTGGATCTCGATGCTTCCATGATGATCCATCACCGTGCTGTGTACAGTGGAGAGTCCGAGCCCTGTTCCTTTTGCTTTTGTAGTGAAAAAGGGGTCAAAGACCTTTTCCCGAATTTCATCCGAGATTGCCGGACCGTTGTTACAAAATCGGACAGCATAGAATTCACCTTCTGTATCGATATTGATCCACACCTTCCCGCCACCATCCAGAGCGGCCTCAGCTCCATTGAGGAGCAAGTTCCACAGCAGTTGTCGGATCTTTTCTGTGTCTGCAGAAATCGTCAATGGACCTTCGCCGGAACGTTCGTAGGTGACAGAGATAGTGCTGAATGTAGCGTTCTGGGCAAAGACACGCAGGATATCTTCAATCACTTCATTGAGATCAAACTGTGTAGTCTTTGTCGGCCGCGGATTTGAGTACTCAAGAAGTTCGGTGATGAGTGTGTTGAGCCTTTCTATCTCCCGATGCACGATGCTCATCAGAGCAGCATTTTCTTCTTCATTGCCATCGGGCTGAGTGGCCAACAGCTCAATGGAACCAGAGATTGCTGCGAGCGGGTTTCTGATTTCATGCGCGACACCGGCAGCCAAGGTACCGATGACAGCGAGTCGTTCGGCACGCTTAACGTGGTTCTCTAAGAGTTTTACCTCCGTCAGGTCCTGGAAGTTTATGAGGCGTCCTACCGGTTTGGACAGGTGATCGAAGAGAGGTGACACGGACACACCGAGGAAGAGTTCATTGCTGGTGCTCGTGCTGGTGCTGTGGACCACTTCTCCACGGCGAGACTCTTCTTCCACTGGAATTGCGTTGAGAAAGACACCGAGGGGGTGTGAGAGTTTCGAAATGGGAATACCGACACTGTTCTCTGGGCTGCATTTCAAAATCTCGCCTGCTGCACGATTTATCGTGAGGATTTTTCCTTCTCGATTGATCGTTATGAGTCCACTCGTTAGGCATTCGACAATGTCTTCGTGGAGTGAGAGCAGGTCGGCCGCAACGGTTCGGTGCACCTCAATATCGACGATGGACTTTTGCAACTGGGCCGCTAGCTGCACGCTCATCGTTCCAATGGCGACAATTGCCGCCAGATTGAGAATGATTGCCCGGCCAAAGTCTAGGGAACTCATCCCGGTTGGCAGGTGGGTTTGTCCGGCGGGCGTTGGCAGAAAAGAAATCCAGCCCAAGTAGGAGGTCGAGAGAAAAAGTGCGGCCGCCGCTAGGGCAATTAGAACGGTGGATTTACGCGAACGAAGAATCGTCGACGCAATAATCGCCAGCGGGTAAAAGAAAGTATAAGCGCTCTGGGCGCCGCCGGTGACGTGGACAATCAAACTCGCGATAAAGAGGTCGGCAACAATTTGCCCAAGGGCGAGCCTCTCGAGATTTGTTGAATTAAGAACAACTCTGGCATAGACGAGAGTAAGTACGTAGGTAGAGCCACTGACGCCGTACAGGAATAGTGAATTTGGCAGGGTCAGATCGACATCGCCGAGCCAAAATAGCACCGTCGTCACGCCCATCACCAAGGTGATAACGAGAACGCGAAATGCCATTAGGTAGGTAAGTCGACGCCGAAGTTCAGAGTCGGGCGATTCGGTTATCGCCAGCTTAGTGAAGGAGTCTGCTGGCGTGTCTGAAGCGCTCATAGCCTGCGATCTGGGCCGCTCATATCACTGTTGCATATCACTGTTGCATATCACTGTTGCATATCACTGTGGCCCGAGTTCAGCGTACTATTGGATGTTTCCGGCAATTTCGAAGATGGGCAAGTACATGGCGACGATGAGTCCACCGACCAGTCCACCGAGGAAGACCATCATTAGCGGTTCCATCAGAGAGGTCATTGCCGATACAGCAACATCCACTTCTTCTTCGTAAAAGTCGGCAATTTTCTGAAGCATCTGATCCATCGCGCCGGTTTGCTCGCCAACTCCGATCATCTGGACAACCATCGGTGGAAATACACCGGACTCCATGAGTGGAGATGCCAGGTCCTTACCTTCTGAGATTTTTTCTCGTGCGTAGTAAATCGCAGCTTCCACCGTTTTGTTACCCGAAGTTCTTGCGCAGATATCGAGAGAATCGAGGATTGGAACGCCCGAGGAGAGCAGGGTGCCCAGAGTTCGAGTAAACCGCGCAACGACAATTTTTCGCATGACACTGCCTATAACCGGTGTCTTGAGGATCATGGCATCGAAGATCTTGCGGCCTCTGGGGTTGTTGAGAGCCAATTTCATAAATACTATGAAGAGAATGAGGCCACCGAAGTAGAGGTACCAGTTGTTGGTGAAACTGTTAGAGATTGAGATAACGATTTGAGTCGGCTTGGGAAGTACCGCGTTCTTGAATTCCTTGTACATGTCTTCGAAGACCGGAATTACTTTTCCCAGCATGACCGCCAATACCAACATGGCGATGCCCAGAATGGCGATTGGATAGACCATCGCACTTTTCACTTGGCGTTTTAGTTTGACGCTCTTTTCGATATACTCGGACAGCCTGTTTAGAATGGTATCGAGAATACCGCCGACCTCACCAGCCGCGATGAGGTTGACATAGAGTTCATCAAAGACTTTTGGATGCTTGCGCAGTGAGTCCGAGAATGTAGCACCAGTTTCGATGTGGCTTTTGACGGACAAGAGCACTTTGCCAAACTGTCGGTTGTCGGTCTGCGTGCCGAGGATGTCCATACACTGGACCAAGGGCAGGCCCGCGTCGATCATCGTTGCCAACTGGCGCGTGAAAATCAGAAGGTCCTTGTGCGTTACACCAGTACCAAAGCTGAGGTTTATCCCCTCAGATTGCTTCTTAATTTTCCCCGGTGTGATTTGTTGCGATCGAAGTCGCTCAATCACTTGTTCTTTGCTGTCGGCTTCTAGTGTGCCGTTGCGGGATTCGCCACTGCGATTCGTTCCCTGCCATTTAAACTTAGGCATCGTTTCCCTACCTTCCCTGTGGACGTTGGAGGTTGCTACCCTCGGCAACTAGAGTTTTGAGTTCAGTTACATCCGTTGACCGCATCATTGCATCCTCAAGAGAAATCTTTTGGCCGAGAACAGATTCAGCCAGTGACTGATTCATGGTTACCATCCCGTATTTAGTCTGTCCGATTTGCATCTGCGAATAAATCTGATGGACTTTGTCTTCGCGAATTAGATTGCGGATCGCGGAGTTGGGAACCATGACTTCAATTGCCAGAGTTCGTCCCCGCCCTCCTAGACTGGGAACCAGGGTTTGGGACAAAACACCTTCCAGAACAAACGAGAGCACAGAGCGAATTTGAGCTTGCTGGTGTGGCGGAAAGACGTCGATAATCCGATTGATACTCTGTATCGCGCCATTGGTGTGAAGTGTGGCAAAGGCCAGGTGTCCGGTTTCACTGATGGAGAGAGCCGCCTCGATTGTCTCAAGGTCTCGAAGTTCTCCGATTAGAACGACATCCGGGTCTTGCCGTAAGATGTAGCGCAACGCCAACGCGAAACTTTTCGAGTCAGTGCCGATTTCTCGCTGGTTGACGATGCAGCCCTTGTGGCTGTGAACAAATTCGATTGGATCTTCAATAGTAATGATGTGCTGACGGGTCGTCGAATTTATCTTGTCGATCATCGACGCCAAGGTTGTCGACTTACCGGAGCCAGTCGGGCCGGTAACCAAAATTAAGCCTCGGGGTTTTTCGCATAGCGCGTTTACGATGGGCGGAACTCCGAGCTCATCGAGGGGAATAATCTTAAAGGGGACCGCGCGGAATGCTCCTGCAACCGCGCCTCGTTGCATAAAGAGGTTCGCTCGAAATCGCGACAAGTTGCGAAAGTCAAAACTCAGATCGAGCTCTTGATCCTCCTCAAAGCGCATCTTCTGGGTATCGGTCAATATCGAGTAGCAGAGCTCTTTGGTTCGAACCGGATCCAGAGCTTCAGTGCGCAGTGGCGCCAGCTCGCCATCAATTCGCAACTGCGGTGGCGAGTTGTTCGTGATGTGGAGATCGGACGCTCCTTTGTCGATCATGGCTTTGAGAAGTTGCGGTAGAGTAGGAGGCATACGGTTCTTTTGGGCTCGAGTTGTCTCTGGAGTGCGCTATTGGGCTATTGCGAAGGAGTTGATGTCAGCGTGGTCCGGCTACTTGGTTAGTCATCAACGGTAGAGCGAAGGACTTCTTCTGGTGTCGTAACACCCTCCATAATTTTGTTAATGCCAGCCATACGAAGACTAGGGTAGCCGAGAGAAATCATCTCAGCCTTGATCTCGGCGGAGGAGGCACCTTGCAAGCACAGCTCTTTGAGTTCTTCGACAAAGGGCATCACCTCGTAGAGAGCGACACGCCCTTTATAGCCAGTGTTGCCGCAAGTATTACAGCCAGCGCCTTTCATCGGTTGAATGATGGCGATTTGATCGCTTGTCATACCCAACTTGGCCAGCGCTTCAGGATGTTTGTCCGCAGGTTCTTTGCAGTCTTTACAAATGCGGCGTGCCAAACGTTGCGCGACCACGACATTGACAGAGGCGGTAACGAGGAAGGGCTCCACACCCATGTTGAGCAATCGAGAAATT
>JAESTW010000821.1 GCA_016763395.1 Kofleriaceae bacterium | reverse complement strand
GATGGAGCGATTGCCTATGGTGTAGAACTTGGTGATGTCACCGAACCTTTGGGAGTGTACGGGCAGGCAAAGCTATCTGTTGTGAAGTCCAGCGTGCTGGGACTCGATGCCAGGATCACAGCTAGGCTCACCCATAGCCTTTTTCCCAAGGCGGCGGTTCGCGAGTACTCTGCCGGTCCAGGGTTTCGCAAAGCTCTCGCGGACAAACTCTATCTCGATGGGCAGATCTTGGCGTACACCGCGCAAGAAACAGAGGCGCTTGCGTTGAGTAGTGTTGATCGGGCAAGTGTAGGGTTGTCCGAGAAAGTAGAATCGGCGGGCACGAAACTACAGACCGAGATTGTTTGGGACAATAGAGACAGCGGAATCGAGGCAATGCACGGCAGCTTTGCCAGCCTGCATTTAGAATACGCACCGGATGTACTTGGCGCTTCGCACGAGTGGCTATCCCTAAAGACAGATTTACGGGGCTTTCGTTCACTCTCTCCAAGTCTTTCGCTTGCTCTCCGGGCGGCCGGAAGTTGGGTCTTGGGTGATGGTGACGCAGGGATTCCTCTACATCGTCGTCTCTTTGGAGGTGGTGCCTACGGGTTTAGAGGCTTCGGACGACAACATCTTTCACCTGAGCTAAACGGGCTGTTGGTAGGTGGGAAGAGCATGGTAGAGGGCTCGGTAGAAGCGCGCTTCTTGCCATTGCGACTGCTCTACGGCGCGGTTGCCTTTGTCGATGTTGGAGCCAACTCTGTCGACAACAACCCCTTTGCCAACGGTGTATATGCAGCAGTAGGTGTGGGAGCGAGACTGCGCACCTTTTACATTCCCGTCTCCTTCGATCTGAGCTATCGGGTGTTGGACGAGAGTGCGTTGATTTCTCCTTTGCAGGGTGAGCCATGGTCCTTCTTTGTCCGGCTGGGGGAGGCTTTCTAAGTGCCTGAGAGCGTCCGTATAGAGCCAAAGCGCCGTCGGCGGTGGGGACGCATTGCGCTTCGATTTACCGCAGGAGTTGTGCTGCTGCTGGTATTGCTCGTTGGCATTGTACACAGCTCGTGGGGAAAGGACAGAATTCACTCTCGTATTGAAGCGAAGCTAAGTGCTCGGGTTGCGGGCCAGGTCTCGATCGCATCCCTCGACTATGGGTTTCTCTTTAGTGAGCTAGAGCTGCGTGGCATCGAGATTCGCGATGTCCGGGGAATCGCGGTTGTCGCTGTGGAGAAAGTCAGCGTAGAGCTCGATAGGTGGAGTTCCATTGGCGGTAAGCTCATTATTGATGACGCGCGCATTGAGGGCGTTCGAGTTGCCGTCAAAGTGGCTGAAGACGGTACCAATTCCCTACAAACGCTGTTTTTGAAGAGCGAGGGGCAATCCTCGCCCATTTTGATTCGCTCACTGATTGTCCGGGACTTCGAAATCGAGGTTAAGAAAGCGGGCGGGGATGAGATCTTGATAAGCGAGGCTGAATTGAGACTCCGGCTGGACAAGGCCGAGGAGACCCAAGTGGATGTGCACAGCATCGCGTTTCAGTTTTTCCACAAGCGCGGAGAGAGATTGTCCATATCCGGTCGTTTCGAGCAGCAGGGAGCGAGCATACGGAAAACGGGGGATTTGGTATCGATCGAAGTGATGCCCATGACCACCAGGGCTACGATTACCCGCTTGGGCGCGCCAGTTGAGCATACAGATATTCACCTAGGCAAAAGTAGTGTGATGCTGAGCAAGGGGCGAATCGAGGCCCTACTGGATGATGTTGAATTGGGGCCGGTGCATGTGGGCAAGATCGTCGCCAACCTGTCAATGAATGCGGGGAGTATGCACGGCCACCAAGAAGTACGGCTTGAGGGGATTGGTGTTGACACGGCTGCTCTTAGTAAACTTCTGAATCGAGCGGTTCCCATTGGAGATGCAAAGGGAGAGATCTTGATTCAAGGGGCCGAAGATGCCCTCACAATCCTTGGCAAGTTTGAGGCGAAAGAGGGCCGAATTGGTATCTCGGGCACAATCAATCCGGTCGATCCAGCAGGCCCCAGTTATTCGATTGAAACGACTACAGACATCGACTTAGATGTCCGGCCATTGCTACCCGAGAAGGTGAGCGCATTGGCTCGACTATTTCCAAGTGAGATAACTCTTGCACTGCAAGGAGTTGGGTTGCCATCAAGTGGCGGAACGCTGAATCTAGCACTTGACGCGTCCGGCCTTCAGGGAGGGAAAGAGACGGAGCTTTTGAGCGTCAAGGCTCACATCGAAGATGGCTCGGTAGTGGTTGATTCGCTGAGGGTCAATGTCCTGGGGGCAATCATCGAAGGGGGCGGACGCATGACGCCATCGGACACGGGAAGCGATCGAGCCGTTCTGGGAACTCTGAGAATTTCTGGGAATGCCAAAGAGGTTGTCGCTCAGTTGAAAGAAATGGGAGTGGATATTCCACCGCACCTGCGCTTGCCAGCCGATGTGGACTTAAGTGTTTCTCTCAGTGGTAGCTTGAGCGATCGGCTGGTGGTCGAGATCGCTCCATCGAAGACCAAGATTGCTGGTGGCCAAGTCGCAGTGGTTGGCCGGGCAGAGTTTCAGCGAGGCCCAGTGGGCATGGAGCTTGTCTCGGCGGAAGGTACGCTCTCCTTGAGGGCTCTGCAAATCACCCATATCGCCCGCCTTGCCAGAAAACGAGCACCCAAGTTTCGTGGCACGATGCACGGAGAAGTTAATTTTAGTCAGATCGGCAAGGCACTGACAGTGCATCATGACCTCAGTGTACGAATCCCGCGCTATGGAGTTGTGCTTCAAATGTTGGGCACTGTCGGCCGAGTGAAGTGGAAGGGGCGTGTTAGGGCTCGCAATATCTCGGACGGGGCTCTCTTGGGCTGGATGGAAGGCGAGCTTCCAATACGTCGGGGCATGAAACTCCGCAAAGGAGGCAAGATGCGGCTGCGTGGTGAAATCGGACAAGCACAGCTCAGTCAATTCCAAGATCGATTGCCAACCGAGCTTCGACAGAAACTTCAGACCTCCCTTTCCTCGGCACAGCTTGCCCTGTCATTCGACCTTGCCGGAACTCCGAACAGGCCCAAAGGCACTGTAGATATTGCGGCAGAAATCGGACTTCGAAAACTCCCTAATGCTCTTCTGAAAACCGACATTTTGATTGCCATCGACAGCAAAGCGGACGGGGTAGTCAATCTAAAACCGAAAGGGGAAATTTTCCATGCTGGAGATTCACAACCACTCTTGAGTCTTGGAGGTCTTGTGTC
>JAESTW010000070.1 GCA_016763395.1 Kofleriaceae bacterium | reverse complement strand
TCGCCCCAATCAGTATGTCGCTTTTCGTTGGAAGGCAGCGAACTGTTCTTATAATACCCGCACGCAGTTTAACGTGAGAGCCAACGATTCCGGGACCGACATACCAATCACGGAATGCGGGTGGGATAGCGATCCAATCGGTCTCCGAAGCTCCTTCGCACATTGTGAAGGGTGGACTCAGTTTCTCGCAAATCTGAAGATGTATCTGGAGCATGGCATCGCGGTGATGAACGAGTAGCGATTCATCCGCGGATTAAAGAGTGTAGACGATCACCGGAGTTGATTTGGCGGTCTCTAAGGAAGAGAGGCGTGGTCCGGACATCGAATTATCGACACCCAGCACATGAACAGGGGCGACCGGTGGGGGCTGCATGGGGCTCTAGCCTAGTGTGTCAGCTACGAAAGTCGCCAAATCGACGACCTGAACATTGGAAGGGGCATTGCTGCGCAACATATAGGTGCAGGTTGCGCAGGCAGTGACGACAGTACCGCCTCCCCGGGATGCCACTTCCCGAAGCCGTCGCTTGGCCATCGTATCAGCGGTGTCCGGGTCGGTTTTCGGAAGAAGTCCCGCGCCACCACAGCATTCGGTGTCGGTATGAGACCAGGCAAAATCTCTAAGCTCAGCAATCCGAGAGAGCACCATTCGCGGCTCTTCGATAACACCGCTGTACCTCGCGAGATGGCACGGGTCATGGTAGTATATCGGTTTCTTGACGACTTCTTTGGGCAACGATGACGCCCGCTTTGCGAGATATTCTGAGATGCTCATAATCTCGGGAGTAAAGTCGATTCCCTCGGCTTGGTACTGCCTTTTCATTGTAAAGAGACATGCCGAGCAGTTCGAAACGATCGCCTTGTACGGGCGCAGGCTCTCCGATACTTCTCTCGCGTGGTCCCGAAAAGCCTGGGTGTTTCCCGAGGCCAATAGGGGGTAGCCACCACAAACCTGCGCATTGCGAACTAGATGTACGGTATCGCCGCCGATTCGCTCAAAGAGCTCCATCGCTGCTTCAACATCTCGCATGCCTTTGTCGAGGGCATCACAGCCCGGCCAGAACCCAATCTCACCAGCTTCGGCAGCCGGAGTATCTGCAAAATGTTCTTCCCTCTTTGCAGTTAGGCGTTTTTCACGGTTAGCAAAACGCTCGGGATAATTCTCAAGAGATGGATGTCCAACTCCCTTCGAATTCGCCAGCGCTCGTCCGGCCAAAAGCACCAAGCCCGGCTCGTTGTCGTGCTCACAGTAGGTGGTGCACTGTCTACATCCCGTACAAGCCCAGAGTGGATCGCTATTCTCTACAGTCCACGGCAATTCGCCTTTGGTGAGCTGATTCAGGATGTCCATTTTTGACTGCGGAGTATGCGTCTCCTTGCCATTGGCATTGGACACCGGGCAGGAGTGGCGGCACATTTTGGGGCAGTAGGTGCAGTTTTCCAGTTGACGGACAACCGCGTCTGATGAGAATGGGGAAGACACGGGCGAAGTGTATCATTTGCTGCTTCGCAAAACACCGGGATTGAGATGCCGGGGCAAATCGAGGGCATCTCGCAGTGATTCGAAGTATTGGCTCAAACTCGGATTGACACGCTCGATGAGGTACGCGCCGGCGGACTCCGCTGCAGTCTTGACACCGTCCATTGCGTCGGAACTGTTGGCCACTAGGGCACCGTGCTGATCACTGAGAGTGAAAAAGAGCACGCCGCCATCACTATTGAAACGAGACGCGTGGGCGCTAGCACTCAGTCCTGCGGCAATACACGCATCGATGATGGCTTGATACACAGGAGCAAGCATCGTTGGGGTCGCGCTTACTTCCAGGTTAATAGCCGGAATCGTGGTGTCGCTGGATTGTGTGTCGAGAGACTGTGCCTCGCCAGATTGTGCATCAAGAGACTGTCCGAGCTCACTTCGTCGCTTCCACCAAACAGCGGCAAGTTCGCCATTGGCGGGGCGTCCGCCGACAGCTTCGACCGCGCTGGAAATTAGATTGCGATCACACGCAGCTAGAGAGGTTGGGCCAACGGTCGCGGCAACCATCAACACTTCGCCGGCCACACATTGTTCATTGAGGTGGGATAGGCACTGCGCACCATCGTAGATTCGTAGTGCCGCAGGCGAGGCTTCCTCTCGCAAGGCCATTCGGACAGCCGTTAGTGCATCCGAGAAACTCGGGATCTTGTACGCAGCGAGCAACCTGGATTCTGGTCGTTTATGGATACGCAACTCGGCGGAGGTAATAATCCCTAGGCTTCCTTCGCTACCACAAATAACACGCGCCAAATCGGGGCCACTGGCGCGCCGCGGCGCAACTCGAGTGCGCAAATTCTTGCCACCGGAGAGAACCGCCGAAATGCCCAATACGGTGTCTTCAAATGTTCCGTGACGTCGCGTCGACTTGCCCGGGGTGCGAACCGAGAGCAGTCCACCGATAGAAGAATTGAGTGCCTCGATTGGGAAATCACCTAGGGTTAGGTCGCGAGTGTTTAGGACCTTCTCAAGTGCCGACCCGGTCATCCCGGCCTGTACATGCACAATTAGTGATTGTTCATCTAAGTGAAGAATATGGTGCAGACGCTCCAAATTGAGGAAAATCTGTGGGCGCAAGTCATCACTGGGACTTGAGTGTCCACCTTTGCCCACGGGAACTAAGGTAATCTTATGGGTGGCGACGAGAGCCGCGATTTGGGACACCTCCGAGGCGCTAGCCGGTTTCACATGGCAATGTCTGCCATCCATTGTCATCGCATCGCGACCAACAACCGCTTCGATTTCCTGCAACGCCTCAGGGCTTAGTTGCGTCTCACTCATGGCGTTGCTCCCGTCCGGTCTATGACAAAGGCATTCTCTCGAAGCGAGAGTCCGAGCTTTCCCGGGTTCATGATGTTGTCCGGGTCAAACGCGGACTTGAGTGCCCGCAGTAGAGTCATCGCTTCTCGGTGCTCGCCGTACATGGCAGCGCCCTTTAGTATTCCGATTCCGTGATGATGACTTATGGTTCCGCCAGCTCGGGTAGTTGCAGCCATTCCATCTCGCCAAATGGCATCGTATTTTTCCTGGCTCGCGGCCAGCCCATCCGATCGCGCCGCAAAGCTGAAGTAGATAGAACAGCCTTCGGGATAGGCGTGGGAGAAGTGCGCCATAACCACTGCGTGTTTGCCGATTGCGGTTTTTACCGAGTCATAGAGGTCGTCAAGTCTGGCCCATGTGGCTGCGACTTCCATCGTGTCGACAAAACTGCCCTGCCTAAAAATCGGCGACATTTTATAGGATACCGCGTATCTGTGAGCCAGCCATTTCAGTCCGGGTTCCTCGCCCTCGTCGGAACCCCCCCGCTCTTTCCATTCCCGCAAACACAAGTTGCGATTCGACTTCGGTTCGCAGCCTCGTGCCCTCGAGTCCCACTATCATTTTGCAACCACTGTCGGACACCGAGTTGGCCAAGGTTCCGAAGGTGGAATTGACGATCTTGGGATGCGCTAAGGCAGTGGCAGTGACTGTCTCTTTTAGACGTTTGCCCCAGGATCTGCCAATGCGGCTAACGGATTGCAACGCGCTCATTTCTTCCTTTTCCGTCGAGGGAGAATCAGAAATGTTCGGAAGTGCACCAGCACCGCGAGCCGGCCACGGACACAGGCCATCGGTAGCGATTGCTTCGTCCGAGTGCGATTCAAAGACGCTGACATGGTTGATAAAGGTGTCAACTTCGTCGTACAGGCGGACGACAGCTGGGCGCAATCCCCGCTGCATTACTTTGCGAATGGCTTCGGTTCCGGTTTTGAGGTCGGGAAAGGAGAAACCGCGTAAAATCGTAATCTCTGGCGCTGGACTCACTCGCAGACGTGCCGAGGTAATGATGCCCAGGGTGCCTTCGCTGCCGACAATCAGCTGAGTCCAATCCGGGCCGCGGCGCGCTCGCGCAAGCTCATCGGTTTGGATCACATCACCCCGTCCGGTTACGAAGGTAAGGCCAACAACGCGATCTTCGATTTTTCCGTATTTCGTCGAAAGTTGTCCGGCCGCTCGGCATGCGAGCCAGCCTCCGACTGTCGAACAGTAAATGGACGAGGGGAAGTGTCCGAGGGTATAGCCCTTTGTGCGCAAGGCACGTTCAAAACGCTCGCCATTGGCACCGGCTTGTACATCGACCGTGAGTTCTTCTCGGCTGATTGATTCAATCGCATCCATGCGTTTTAGGTCGATGGTGATACCGCCCCGGAGAGGCACGGTTCCCCCGCAAACGCCAGACCCGCCGCCATAGGGGATGACCGCCATCTTGAGCTTGCGCGCCATTCGGACAATGCTGGCGACTTCGCGAGTACTGGTCGGCCAGACAACGGCGTGAGGCAAATGCTCTATCGCGCCTCCGTGCCGTCGCCGAATCAACAAGCGCGGCCACATGTCTCTTGAGTACACCCTCAGATCGCGGCTGAGCATTGAAACTCGTTTGTCGCCGACGATGCTGGCGAGGGCACTGAAGAGTGAATCGCTTGCGGCATCCGACATAGCTGCAACGGTATTCCTCAAGTGGTTGCGGCGCAAGAGTCCCTGGCAATTCATGGTACACCCCGGGCATGAGCCAAACGCTGATAACAAAGTTGGAAGAGATCAAAACCATCGCCGTACTGGGCGCTGGAACCATGGGCCACGGCATTGCTCAGGTGGCTGCCATGAATGGTTTTCGGGTCGTGATGCGAGATCTGGAAGACTCTTTTTTAGACAAGGCAGTAGCGAAGATTGCCGCCAACTTGGACAAAGGCGTGGCTCGGGGAAAGGTGAGCGAGGACAGTCGCAGCAAAGCGCTTGCCGCAATTTCCACAACCACGGACATCGCCCAGGCCTGTTCTGAGGCACAACTGGTTATTGAAGCTGTCCCTGAATCCCTCGAGATCAAGAACGAGATCTTTGCAGCGGTGGTTGCTACTGCACCGGCAGGCGCAATTTTGGCTAGCAACACAAGTTCCTTATCGATTGCCTCGATCGCCAAATCAATTCCCGATCCAGGGCGGGTGATTGGCATGCACTTCTTTAATCCCGTCCATATTATGAAGCTTGTAGAGGTCGTGAGGCACGAGGGCAGTGCCGACGCAGTTGTCGAGTGCGCTTGTGAGTTTGCTCGAGTCATCGGCAAGACGGCGATCACTGTTAAAGACACCCCCGGCTTTGCATCGTCACGCTTGGGGCTGGTTATCGGACTCGAAGCAATGCGAATGTTTGAGCAAGGAGTCGCCTCGGCGCAGGACATCGATACCGCGATGAAGCTCGGATATGGACATCCCATGGGGCCGCTGGAGTTGACCGACCTGGTTGGACTCGATGTTCGATTGAGCATCGCTGAGTATTTGGCCGAGACGGTAAGTCCATCCTTTGCCCCGCCGGATGTGCTGCGTAAACTTGTAGAAGAGGGCAAGCTGGGCAAGAAGTGCGGCCAAGGTTTTTATGAGTGGAAGGACGGCAAACGGGTATAGCGCTTCTGTATTAGGTGCTCGCCCGCCTTCTCGGGTGAGTGCCTAGCGTGATAGAATTTTTGACAATGAAATATCTATCAGCGGTGGTGGTGGCGACGATTCTCTTCTTTAGCGCCGGCAAGGCAGAGGCTCGCGGAG
>JAESTW010000820.1 GCA_016763395.1 Kofleriaceae bacterium | reverse complement strand
TTGAGTGCATACATTGTCGGGGGACATTGTCGGGGGACGAAGTACCGATTCTCAGATTCTCTGTGGATAACTACCGAAGCCTGAGCCAAACGTACATAAATTCAGCAACTTACATAATACACCAGAAAGCTGGTCACATAAGCGGGCCCTACTGGCACCTGCTAGTACTGTGTTAGCACCTGTTCATTCTATGACTGATGATCTACCGGATATCGATAGTCTAATTCACCAAGCCCAATACCGGGAGGCGCTCTCGCGTCTTGCCGATATTCATGGACGGGCTGTGGGTCGCCTGTGTATGGCGATGCTCGGTGATCAATCGATAGCTGAAGACGTTGCCCAAGAAACGTTCTTAGCTGCCTACAAGGGCATGAAGAACTACCGTGCGGAGGGCAGCTTGCGGGCGTGGCTCTTTGGCATTGCCAGACGGCAGTGTGTCCGGCGCTTAGAGCGTGGCCCGCGCAAGCACTTGGAACTTGTAGAAGACAAGCACGAGAGTGAGAATTCTACTGATGGGGACATGCTAGGGCGACGCCGATCGCTACAGCTGTCCAAAGAGCTAAGCCTGCTCAAACCTAGCGAACGCGATGTACTTCTTATGCGTTTTGCCGGAGACCTAAGTTTTAAAGAAGTGGCCAATGAGTTGAATCTCAGCGAAGCGAGCGCACGAAAGCGAGCAAGCCGCGCCTTGCTCAAGCTTCGCGAGCGCATGGAGCCAGGAGACGTAGAATGACCGACCAAGAACGAATTTCTTTTGAAGACGAAATCGCAGCGATTGCCGCAGGGGAATCCGAAGCGATTGAAAACCATATCGACAAACTTGCAGAAGACGACGATGCTCGCGATTTGCGCCATGAAGTTACGGAAATCGCCGAGCGCATTACTGCCTCAGGTGATGAATACGTGCACCCTTCGAGCTTCAAGGACGATTTGCTGGCACTTGTCGACAGTGAAGACACGGTGTCAGAATCGATTCCAAAGGCCGAGACCAAGTCTGAAACAATTGCGAAGACGGACAAGGAACCTGAAAAAATTCAAGCGGTGAAGCCAAGCGGAAGCCCTGCTAACGAAAACCGCAGCCCTCTTCTTTGGGTTGGCGGAGGCGCAGCGGCTGCTTTCCTCTTGGTGATGGGCGGAATGCAACTGGGCTCTGGCTCTAGCTCCTCCGAATCAACCAGTGGGCCGATTGCCAGTGCAGCACTGCTCACAGCAGAAATCACCCAACTCGATCGCAGCAGCCAAGATGGCCGTTCTGGGATTTCCGTGATCCGATCCGGACAGAAAGACTCGCAGCCGCTAGAAGTCGGAGGCAGACTCGCAGCTGGCGATGTCGTCAGCACCGATGCTAGATCAAGAATCATCCTGAGTATGAGTGACGACAGCAAGATCACTCTTGCGGCCAATTCGACCATGCTCTTCGATGCCGAGAAAACCCGGACAATCGCACTGCAGGCGGGCGAACTGGTCGCCGAAGTTGCACATCACGAAAATGGCCCCAATGCCTTCTACAACCTTCCAAATGGACAAGTAGAAGTATTGGGAACCAAGTTTTCGCTGAGCGCTGATGGCGAGTACAGCAACGTTCGTGTTGCTCACGGAGTCGTGTCGCTACAGGGCAAAGGCGGTAAATCTGTAAAGGTTCATGCGGGCGAAGAAGGTATCTTGAACAAGAGCGCCGCGCCTACGGTGAGCCCTGCTCTCTATGTCAGTGACAGTATGCGCTGGTCGGAACTTGGCCCCGAGGCCGAAGAAGATCGCGGCGGTAGTGGTCTTGGTGAACTGCGGGCCTACAAACCCGGACAAAGCCGTGATACCGATTGGCCGATGGCGCTGCAGTCCCACAAGGTTACTGTCCGAGTGGTAGGCAATGTCGCACGCACCGAAATTGAAGAGATCTTTCGCAACGACAGCAAGACAGTACTCGAAGGGGTCTACACCTTTCCTCTGCCAGCCGGTGCTCAGATCGACAAGCTCGCTCTCGACGTAGATGGCAAGTTTGAAGAGGGCGCTATTGTAGAGAAAGGCCGTGCTGCCAAGATTTGGAAGGGCGTTATCGCCAAGGCGACCAACAAGAAGCCAAAGCGTCCGGCGGAAATCATTTGGGTTCCCGGACCTTGGAAAGATCCAGCTCTGCTCGAGTGGAAAGAGGGCAACCGATTCCAGTTGCGAATTTTCCCTATTCCGAAAGAAGGGACTCGAACGATCAAGCTGGCCTATACACAAGTCATCGAGCCGCAAGGCGATAGACGACGCTACACCTATCCTTTGCCTCGAAGTGAAGATGGCTCTTCGGTAGCAGAACACTTCGCATTCAACTTGCGTCTCGGTTCTGCCGAGCCGGACAGCCTCGTGCGAACACCAGGCTACGAGATGAAGCGTGAACAAGGCAAGAAAGGCTTACATTTTCAATTCGACAATGAGGCATTTGTGCCCAATGGCGATGTTGTTGTGGACTACCGAGCCAAAGGGCAAAGTAGCGAGCTGCAGGCTTGGGGCTTCCAAGGTGCTGCTGCCACACCACCGAGCATGGGCTATCGTGGCAAGAAACGCAGCCCTCGGAAAGAAGTACTCGCAGAGCAAATTCGCGTTGCAGCGGACACCAAAGCCTATGCACTCATGGCACTGAGGCCTCGTCTGCCGCGTTGGACGGAACAAAAGAATCGAGATTTCGTTATCGTTGTCGACTCCTCGCAAAGCATGGTCGGCAATCGATTCGACCGAGCAACACGTGCGGCAAGCGAGCTTATTAGTGGCCTGAGTCCGCGAGATCGAGCTATCGTTATGGCCTGTGACCTGGAGTGCAAAACCTTCGACAAGCAGGCACTTCGTCCGAGCGCAGAGAACGCGCGTGCAGTTCAAGCATGGCTTGGGAAAATCTCTCCAGCCGGGGCCTCCTTTATGGAGTCCAATCTTGAATTCGCGGCGTCTTCGACCAAGCTCTTTGACCAGTCCTCGGACAAACGCGAGCGAGTAATTGTCTATATCGGCGACGGAGTTGCCTCTATGGGGCATCGCAGTCTTGCCGTACTTGGCGACACCGCAAGAGAACTTCGTGCGCAGTACAATACGAGTTTCACCACGGTGGCCATTGGCGCAGATTCAGATTCGCGAGCATTGGGCAGTATCGCTACCGCTGGGGGTGGATACTTCATCGGCTACAAACCCGGACGTAAGCCAAGCCACATGGCGGAAGCAGTTCTTGAGACCACAACGGGAGTAGCACTACGTGACGCGGAAGTCACTTTCCCTAGCGGCATGGTTGCAACCTCTCCTCTGAAGCTCGGAACCTTGCGAGCCGGCGCTGAAATCTTGCTAACCGGACGCTACGAGAGCGAAATCGACGGAGAAATCGTGCTCAAAGGAACCGTTGGTGGCAAACCCTTCAAGAACAGCTACCCATTGCGAATGAAGTTGCAGGCCAACGCGGGCAACGCCTTCGTGCCCAAGATATGGGCCAGCCAAACGATTCAGCGACTCGAGTCTGAAAGCCAAGCCGCAATCGCGATACCATTGTCGCGATTTCGAAAGCCTACGGCGTCATGTCTAAGCAAACTGCACTACTGGTGCTTGAGTCCGAGGCGATGTTTAAGGCCTTCGGTGTTGATAGGGCAAAGGCTTTGTCGCAATGGACGGGCGAAGAGGGTGAGGCGGAGTCATCCGAGTCTATGGGCAACGAAAACTTCGGCCTGTTGGCGGCTGCCGATATCTCTGGCGGGCTGCTCGCCAACTTGAGTGGCGGCGGTGGTGTGTCCGATAAAACACGAAAGCAAATGGAATCTCTTGGGTACTTCGGCGATGACGAGGCCGAAGAACGCGGGACTCTAAGTAAAGATGGCAAGGTTTCTGCTGGTCCAAGACGAGCGACTAGAACTCACGCTGATGAAGATTCTAAACCCAAGGAATTCAAAACTGTCGATACCAAGAACGCTAAGCGAAAAGCACCTGTAGCCTCACGTCCGCTCCCTATGGGTGGCCGGAGAAATCCTGGTAGCTGGATGCGTAAAGTATGGTTCCGAACCGCTGCTGTAGAAAATTACTTTGGCACCGGACAAAACGTTCACGACGCTATCGAAAACGGAGAACGACTCCTGCTGCAAAATCCGGACAGCCGATTGCAACACAGCAATCTCATCCAGGCTCTTTCCTATGCCGGACAACTCGAACGCGCAGAAGAAGTCGCACGAGCTTGGATAGAGCGAGACAGACTCGACCCGGAGGCACTCTCCTATCTTGCGGACATCTTCGCCCGCAAAGGCATGCGAGACGAGAGCATTCGCCTTCTCTCGGGAGTGGTTGACCTGCGAGCCGATGACAAGGAACTGCACTTGCGACTGGCCAAAGCCTACGACCGAGCTGGCGAACGTCGCTTTGCGTGTGCCCACCGGGTCATGCTTGCAGATCTCGATCCCCGTAATTCCAAGATCGTGATGGCCGCCGTTCGCTGTGAAAATGCGAATCGCCGAGGTGACAGAGCGGATGCCATCTTGGCCAATCTCGATGTCACAGTCCGAGGACGTATTGAGCGCAGCTCGCAGGGCAATCCTCCTCGGGAACGGACAAGTGGAGACTTGCGCATCAACGCCACTTGGACAGGAAGCGACGATTTGGACATTGCCATCATCACCCCCACAGGTAAGCGGATTTCTTGGATGGGTGGACACAAACGAGTCTTCGCTCAGAACGTTAAATCAACGGGAAGAGAAACTCTCGGGCTCACTCGAATTCGAAAAGGGCGCTACCTAATCGAAATATCCCGGACAAACGCTACTGACTCCATGCCAGTCAGAGGCGAAGTCGTCATCGAGCTGCTCGGACGAAAACAACGAATCTCCTTCGAAGTGCATGACAAGAGTGCGATCGTTGGCCGAGCTGTGGTTCGAATGGAATCTCGAATGGAGCCTATCTAGAGGACGAAGCCGTTGGCAGTTCAGGGTTGCCTTGGTCATCGAGGCAACCAGGTATGCCAAGAGTGCGTCGCTGGGCGGTTGAAACGTTGATGGTGTCGCCCAGGCACAACAGTTTTCAGTAATTTGGGCTCAGATCGACAATGTGATACGACTGCCACAATGATTGGCGATTTCTTTGCACCTGGTGGCGCACTCCAGGAGGGGCTTTCGAGCTACGAGTCGCGTCCCGAGCAAAAACGCATGGCAAGTGCAGTGGCGAGCGCATTTGCCGATGGTGCTAGCCTACTTGTCGAGGCCGGAACAGGCACCGGGAAGAGTTTGGCGTATCTGATCCCCGCCTTGTCTAGCAACCTTCGAGTCATCGTCTCAACCGCCACGCGCTCACTTCAAGATCAGCTTCTGTCCAAGGACTTGCCACTACTGAGACAAGTTCTCAAAGAGCCCTTCGAAGCAGTACCCCTCAAAGGAACCAGTAACTACCTGTGCAAGCGAAAGCTCAGTGCCAGGTCAATGTTGGGCGGGGACGATAGCCATTGGCTGGCACTCAAGGAATGGGCTTACCGGACAGAAACCGGAGATCGAGCAGATCTAATTTCAATTCCCGAAGACGCTGCAATCTGGGCAGAAGTGACCACAACTCCCGAGTCGAGACTTGCCTCTCGGTGCCCACACTACGAGCAGTGCTTTGTCACCAAGGCCAGAAGACGCGCGGAAGAGGCAGATCTAGTGATCGTGAATCACCATCTCTTTTTTGCCGATCTAGCACTGCGCAAAGAACACCCTGGTGCTCACGTCTTGCCGGACTACGAAGCAGTCATTTTTGACGAAGCACACGGCTTGGAAGAGACGATGACTGAACACTTCGGCGTCAATATTTCCACTCAGCGTATTGAGCATTTGCTGCGGGACTGGCGCAATCATATCGCAGGCGATCCGAGACAGGCAGAAAACCCATGGATGCCCAAACGAGGCCAAAGGCTGGCTGACGAGACCGCCGTCCGAAGTGCAGAGTTCTTCGCAGCGATACGACGCAAACTCATTCCCCTCGCGCAAGCAAGCGATGGAGAGCGATTTACCCTGCCCGACGATTTGGTCGACGAGCACACGGAACCCATGTGGCACGCTTTAGACACGGCGTTAGAAGAACTCTACGCCAACGGAGTTCGCGGTGCCGAGTTATTGCGGGACGATGAACACGAAGAGAAGAGCGAGGAGCTCAAAATTCTCGCCGGCCGATGCGCGCGCTTTCGCAATGATCTAGCTAGCATCGCCGACCGCAAAGTCGGACGCGGCGACTATGTCTTTTGGGGACGCTTGCGCGGACAATCCATTTCGCTACACGCCTCACCAGTAGCGGTGAAGCATGTTTTGCAAGAAGAGCTGCTATCCAAAGGCAGCTCGCTAGTACTCACCTCGGCCACCCTCAGCGCAGGCGGCGGGTTTTCCCACTTGCGATCACGACTCGGGCTGGAGGCTGACACCACGGACGAGCTGCTTGTCGACTCGCCTTTTGACTACCAAAAACAGTGCCTACTATATTTACCTAGGGACATACCCGACCCACGAAATGCGGCGGACATGGCTCTTCGGCACGAGAGAATCGCTAAACTCGTCGACATTACTCGCGGACACGCGTTATTGCTCTTCACCAGCTATCGCGCCATGCACCAATGTCACGAAGCACTCAAAAAGACCATTCCCTACCCTCTCTTTGTCCAGGGACAAGCACCGCGGAACGCTCTGTTAGAGGAGTTTAGAGAAACACCGGGTGCCGTCCTCCTGGCGACAAGTAGCTTCTGGGAGGGAATTGATATTCCGGGCAAGGCACTCACGCACGTCTTGATCGACAAATTGCCCTTCGATGTTCCGAGTGATCCACTCAATGAGGCGCGCATGAACAAACTCGAAGCAGAGGGGATTTCAGCCTTTGAGAACTACCAACTTCCCCGAGCCGCTATCGCACTAAAGCAGGGTTTCGGACGCCTCATTCGCCATAAAACCGATAGGGGAATCGTCTCCATCCTCGATCCGAGAATTGTCACTAGGCGCTATGGCAGATTCTTTCTTGACAGTTTACCGAGTTCTAGCCGAACAAGTAACCTAGAGCAGACCCGCCGCTGGTGGCAGAACAACGGAACATGAGTGAAGCCGCAGCCATTGCCCTTGTTGTACTCTCCTACTTTATGGGAAGCATTCCCTTCGGACTCGTTCTCGGAAAGCTAAAGGGAATCGATGTCCGGGAAGTTGGAAGCGGGAATATTGGCGCAACCAACGTAGCCAGAAGCCTCGGGAAAAGACTCGGAATGCTGGTACTACTATTGGATGTACTAAAGGCAGCAATCCCCACGATGATCGCCAAAACCTTGGTAGCCCGCGGAGAGTTGCCCCTGGAATACTTGGCTTATGTTGCTATCGCGGCAATTGTCGGACACTGCTACCCTGTGTGGCTTCGCTTCCGCGGCGGCAAAGGGGTTGCGACATCACTGGGTGTTTTTCTGGTAGTCGATCCTCTTCTCGCGGGGTTCGGGTTCGCCATTTTTGCGCTTCTCTACGCAATCTTCCGAATATCCTCTATTGGCTCCGTAGCGGCAGCATTGGCATTTCCTGTGCTCTTGTATCTCTTAGACCGGCCAACTCCACTAATCGCGTTGGGAGTCGTCGGAGCCGCAATCATTGTCGTCAAACATCGGTCGAACATTTTGCGTCTGATGCAAGGCGAGGAGAATACCGTCTAATTCCCTGTACTCGGATTTCTTCCAATCTAAGGATTTCTCCTAGATTCAACGCAGAGTTCAAGGGTGTAAAATTGGCACCAAAGAGATCCTGCATCGGCTGCACAACAAAAGCGCGTTCAAGCAACCTCGGGTGCGGTAGAACAAGGGTATCACTACGTCGGACGCGAACGCCGTGGTAGAGCAAGTCCAGATCTAGCGTACGGGCGCCTCCGACAATCTCTCGCTTTCGTGCATGTGAATTCTCGACCTCTTGCAATAGGCGTAGGAGTTGTTCTGAATCACTAACATTGTCCGATTGCCAGACAGCTACAGCATTCATAAAATCGGGTTGATTGCGTACCGCACCAACGGGAGAGCTCACATAATAGTTTGACAGACGAGCCGGGCCAAGCGCGCTACTCAGTGATGCAACCGCCTCCTGTAAACGCACTTGTAGTGCAGG
>JAESTW010000819.1 GCA_016763395.1 Kofleriaceae bacterium | reverse complement strand
GGCCATGATAATTTTGCCTTTGCCCGCAGAACTTGTATTGGTGGCGTCCATCAGCGGCTCTAAGATGGCAACCGCCTTCTTCATCACACGAGCGCTCTTCACCACTTGAGGCAAGAACATCTTTCCCTCGCCAAAGAGCTTGCCGACGATGTTCATACCGTCCATGAGTGGCCCTTCGATGATCGAGAGTGGCTCCAGATTGGCCAGTGCTTCCGCGACATCTTCGTCGACGAAATCGCTGATTCCCTTCACCAGTGAGTGGGCCAGCCTCTCGGCGTAGGCCGCTTGGCGCCAGCTATCTTTGACTTCCTCGCTCTTCGCTTCCTGCTGGAAGGTCTCGGCAAAGGTGATTAGTTCCTCAGTGGCGTCCGGGCTTCGGTTTTCAAGCACCGCTTCCACCCGATCACGCAGCCCGTGGTCGATCTCTTCATACACTTCAAGCTGTCCGGCGTTGACGATGCCCATGTCCAAACCGTTTTGAATCGCTTTGTACAAGAAGGCCGAGTGCATCGCTTCTCGGACAGCGTCGTTGCCACGAAAGGCGAAGCTGACGTTGGACACACCGCCCGAGAGATGGCAGTAGGGTAGCTTGGCTTTGATCTCTCGACAGGCTTCAATAAAGGAGATAGCGTAGTCAGCGTGCTCCTCGATGCCGGTACCAACCGTGAGAATGTTGGGGTCGAAGATAATGTCCTCGGCGGGAAAGCCCGCTGTCTCAGTCAAGAGCTTGTACGCGCGGCTGCAAATGGCAACTCGCCGCGCTGTGCTTGTCGCTTGTCCCTTTTCGTCAAAGGCCATGACCACCACAGCAGCGCCATATTGTCTGATGATGGCGGCTTGCTCTAAAAATTGCTTCTCGCCCTCTTTGAGTGAGATGGAGTTGACGACGCCCTTGCCCTGTAAGCACTTTAGTCCGGTCTCCAAAATAGAAAACTTAGACGAGTCGAGCATTACTGGGACACGGCTTATGTCCGGCTCAGAAGCGATGAGGTTGAGAAAATGGGTCATCGCCGCTTCGCCGTCGAGCATACCGTCATCAAGGTTGATGTCGATAATATTGGCGCCGCCTTCGACTTGGTCACGGGCAACTTTGAGGGCTTCCTCAAACTTCTCTTCCATGATTAACCGGCGGAATTTGCGAGAGCCAGTGACATTGGTGCGTTCGCCGATCATCGTGAAGTTCGACTCCTCGGTGATCTCAAACTTCTCAAGGCCGGACAGACGCAGGCGCTTGACTGGGGTGGGCGGAATTCGTGGCGTGACTCCCTTGGCGACTTCAGCGATGGCAGCAATGTGTTCCGGCGTGGTACCGCAACAGCCGCCAACGATGTTGAGCCATCCGTTCTTCACGAACTGCTCTAGGGTCGCCGCCAGCTCGTCCGGCCTCTCGTCATAGCCACCAAATTCATTGGGCAAGCCCGCGTTTGGGTGGCAACTTGTGCGGATGCCGGCGATATTGGATAGTTCCTCGACATGAGGGCGCATATCTTCCGCTCCAAGCGCGCAGTTGATACCAATGGAGAAGAGATTGGCATGAGAAACCGATGCGTAGAACGCTTCTAAAGTCTGCCCGGACAAGGTTCGTCCGCTGGCATCGGTGATAGTAACCGAGCACATGATCGGCACTTGCTGCGAGTGTCCGAGCAAGGCTTTCTCAATCGCGAAGAGTGCCGCTTTCATGTTCAGCGTGTCAAAGGAGGTCTCGGGTAGAAGAATGTCAACGCCGCCATCGAGCAGCGCCATTGCCTGTTCGTAGTACGCTGCGGCGAGACCATCAAAGGTAATGGAACGTGCGGCCGGATCATTTACGTCTGGAGATAGCGACAACATCTTGGTGGCCGGACCGATTGAACCTGCGACAAGGCCACGTTTACCAGTCGCTTTGAAATGGTCGTCCACCGCTGCTCGGGCAACTTTTGCCGACGCAAGATTCATCGCCCTCGCGGCTCCTGCCAACGAATAATCCTCCATCACGACACTGTTTGCGTTGAAGGTATTGGTCTCGATGATGTCAGCGCCGGCTTGCAAAAAGCGCGTGTGAATGTCGCGAATGATTGTTGGGTTGGTAATCGAGAGCAAATCGTTACAGCCCTGAAGTGAGCTTGGGTGGTCGGCGTACTCGCCAGTGCCCCGGAAATCTTCTTCGCCGAGCTTGTACTCTTGGATTAGGCTGCCCATGGCCCCATCGATGATCAAAATTCGTTCATCGGCGGCCTTGTTGATCTGATCTATCGTATTCATGGAAGCAATAAGTCTATACGATCCGGCCGCTATGAAAAATGCCGGCATCCTCGATTCTATCTGCCAAGCCGTTGGCCAAACCCCACTTGTCAATCTCTCCCGTATTTCGGCAGATTTGCCCTGTGAAATTCTCGGAAAATGCGAGTTCTTAAACCCAGGTGGCTCCGTTAAAGACCGCATCGGTTTGCGAATGATCGAGGATGCGGAGAAGTCCGGGCGCATCAAGCCTGGCGATACACTTATTGAACCGACATCCGGTAACACAGGTATTGGCCTTGCGTTGGCCGGTGCCGTGAAAGGCTACCGAGTCGTTATCACGATGCCCGAGAAAATGAGCCGCGAGAAACAAGTTGTTCTCGAAGCGCTCGGAGCAGAGATTATACGAACTCCTACCGAAGCGGCCTTTGATGATCCAGAGAGTCACATTGGTGTTGCGAAGCGTCTTAATGAGGTGATTCCGAACTCACACATTCTCGATCAGTATTCCAACATGAGTAATCCTTTGGCGCACTCCGAAGGAACCGGACTAGAAATTGTTGAGCAGTGTGGCGGCAGGCTCGATGCGGTTGTTGTCGGCGCCGGAACCGGCGGAACCATTAGCGGAATCGCCCGCGCTGTAAAAAAGGCAATCCCGAACTGCCAAGTCATCGGCGTTGATCCGGAAGGGTCGATCTTGGCCGGACCAGGCGAAGTTCGAAGCTATCAAGTTGAAGGCATCGGCTACGACTTTATCCCAGAAGTACTGGACCGCGGTCTGGTTGACCGTTGGATCAAGAGCAATGATGGTGACTCTTTCCGCGTCGCACGGCAGCTTATCCGCCAAGAGGGACTACTTGTCGGCGGTTCGTCCGGGACAGCGATGTGGGCAGCAATGGAAGTGGCAAAAGAGATGAAAGAGGGACAGCGTATTGTTGTTGTTCTGCCAGACGGCGTTCGCAACTACATGACCAAATTTGTCGATGACGGTTGGATGCGCCAGCACGGATTCCACCAAGAAGATTGGCAAATCGGCACCATCGGCGAGATGGTTCGCGCGATGCCACCGTGCGAAATTGTTAGCGTCAACATCACGGACAAGGTCGAGAGCGTCATTGCGCTTTTCAAGAAGTTTGGATACTCGCAATTGCCAGTATTGGATGGAGAGGATCTTGCGGGCATTCTCACCGAAGCAGACGTTTTACACGCGATGGTAGCCGGACGAATTCGCAACGAGTCAAAGGTTGCTGAGATTATGGAACGCAAGGTGTCCACGATTTCTGCGAGTGCAGACTCCAGCGAGCTACAGCGAATCTTTGAGAAGGGCGAAGTGGCAATCGTCGTGGATGAGGGGAAGATTCAGCGAATCATCACCAAGCTGGATCTTATCGAATACCTGGGTTCCCGCAACCTCGGCAACCAGTAAGGTTCATGCTGTAGCGCTCGATCAGCGCTACTCTACGCGAGAGTAGCGAAAACTCTCGCATAGGAATAACTCCTAACTGCACTGCGCGCTGTCATTGAGCGCGCGACTGCATTAGAAGTCGACGCCGGTAATAGCGCTGCGCTCCGGATAGCTCGAGAGAGCATTGGAGCAGAGCATGCCGCTCATGGTGGCAGCTTCCATGCAGCCGGCGTTGATTCCGCACCAAGTCCAATCCCCTGTTAGGTAGAGGTTGGGAAATCGATCCAAATCATTGGATTGTAGCCGGTACTTCGAACTTCCTGGAACGGAAAGTACGTAGCGCTCTGTCGGCGAGATGTTCGCGCGAAGAAACTGGCTATCGATTCGGGCCTCCCCAACAGCCGCGCCTGGCGTGGCATCGATGAGCACATTCCAATTGAATGCGGGGTTCTCCTCTGTGCCAGTGTTGGTGTTGGTCCAGATTGTCGACAAGCCCTTGTTCAACATGTGAATTGCGGTTGTCCGGACTTCGCGGTGGGCCTTGGAGTGGTCCTGGTATATCTCAAACGGGGATACGCCTAGCTCGTCGGGCATCGCAGTCGTGAAATAGGCAATGTTTTGAGGGTAATTTCGATCCGTTTGATCGGCATTGTTTTTTATCCAATCAACAGGTTCACTAGTCCACGCTTCGGCAGGAATCAAATCGCTCAAATCGCCCCAGACGTTGAGGTAGTTGGCGTTGTCGTAGGTAAAGGAGGTCATCGGACGCTTCATGTTGGGCCAGCCCAGCTCGGAGGCGGTGTTTCTGGACCACAATTGCAGGGCCATTGTCCGGGTGGTGAGGACCTTGTCCCGCATGTTGCGCCAGTCTTCGCTCAATTCAAAGAGCTTCGGACAGCAGGAGGGTAGCCCAGCCAGGGATATACCCAAAATGACATCGTCGAAGTCCTCGCCCAGCTTTAGCGAGAATTGTCGAGCCGGATCCATGTCTTTTGAGAAGTGTTCGAAATTCACACCCTCTTTGCGCAGTGCTTCGCCATCCTCGAGTTGCCCCCAAAGTGGCTCCTGTGGCCAACAGGGTAGTCCCTTGACGTCAAAGAGAGGTTGGTACTCTCTTGAGGAGTCAACTAGATCGACTTGCCTGTACATCGTGATTGCGGCGATAGGGTCACTAGCACTAGCGCCGGGAACCACCTCCAACACTCGGTGAAAGAACTCAAACTTGACGCCTCGCGATTTTAGGACCTGGTACATAGGCCCGTAACACGTGTCCGCGGTAGAGGCTGCAAACTTGTACCCGAAGTTTCCCTTGTAGGTTAGTACCCCTCGCAAAAGGCCGTGCAGCGCAGTTCCAGCCTCGTATTGTGCTTTGGGTGGAAAGCTCCCTCCTGGGCCATCGCGGCTATCGCCATCGACATAGGCAAAAGACGAATCGTATACCGCTCGCATGATGACGGAGTTCAACATCAACTCTTCGTCGGGATAGGCGTTCTCCCCAACCCAATCACGAAAGTTCTTATCGTTAATCACAGTCATGCCATGAGTGAAAACTCCGTCTTTCACGGCGCCGACCAAGATCCCGTACACGAAGTTGCTCATGATCCAGAAACGTCGGGTGTCGTCGTTGTCGAGATCCTTGTGTACTACCTCCCATAGAGCCCACATTCCCGCTTTGAGTACATCCAAGAAGAGCTGTACAATTGGCCCCATGGCGAGGCCAACCAAATCCTCGATCGCCTGGTCAAGCTCGCGGCCCAAAAAGTGTACAGCTCGGTCGATGAAGGAGGTGCTTTCGCTAGAATGCGTGTCCGGTGTAGCCTTTTCTTTGCCGAGAGAGGGCAGTGCGTGCCGGGCGAGCGCGATTGCCGAACGAAAAATCGTATGTACAGAAATTGACGCCGCTGAGCTCTCCACCCCTAGATCGCTGATCCGCGCGAGCAGCTTTTGGGTCGACTCGGGGATAGGTGGAGTGTAGGTCTTGCCGATTTGTAGCTCTACATGACGATTGGACAGAGCCTCCAGTGCCATTAAAGCGTATTCCCAAAGGGGCAGCATCACGCCGCCAGTACCGGGAACCTCCTGGTTCGGGGGATTGTTGATCTGCCAGAAGGCTTGCCGATCGCCCACTTGCTCGACAAAGATTGCCTCGGATTCCGCGATAAAGGCATCTTCCCAGCGAGCGAGTGGCACGTCCGGCGCTCTGTCGAGTTCTTTGTAGACATCTTGTATTTGTCGAAAGGAATTGTCGTAGAAGCCGAACCAGTTATGCAACCCGTGCTCTTCTACTCGGTAGCCACGCCCCTCGGACATGTTTCGTCCGGCAGCTCCTTTGCCGCCAAGCCGCCAGCCAAATTGATAGACGGTCAGGGCGATTTCGTTCGCCTGAGGGTTTCTGGGGTCTGTGAGCTGGCATGCTGCGCTTAAAGCCGCTTGGCCACTTCCCAGAATTACGACCTTTCGTTTCTTCGTGTTGTTCATCGAATTCTCGTTCCTGTCGCGTTATTGGCTATTGTTGCAAATCAGAGATTTTCTGGGCTACGGTACCACACTCGCCACGTCGCAAACAACGCACGGCAAGGTTGCCCACTAACCCGGGGTTCACGATGGTTTGGGAAATGTGCCCCACTCGATTGGCGAGATTGGCAATCGCAGTGTTGAGCTCCTCGCCATCGAGCGCTGACAGCTTGAGGCAAGTATCCCAGGCTTGTTTTCGGACAAGCCTCATAGAGAAGTTTAGAATCATGTCTTCTTCCTTGCGAAAGAGGAAATTGATTGGCTTGAGCAATTTGAAAATCAGAGCCATGTCCTTT
>JAESTW010000818.1 GCA_016763395.1 Kofleriaceae bacterium | reverse complement strand
GTGCACCAGGCTGAGCTGGTGTTGCATACGCTCTCGCTTGTCACTCTGTACTTGGTACTGTTTCATGTACCGTTCGACTTTTACGCCGAGAATCAGTCCCCCTATCAAGTCCCCCTTGGCATCTCGAATCGGCACTCCTGCGATTTGCAGTGCTTCTCCTTTGATAATTAGGACTTTGTTGAAAAATGCTTGGCCACTGCGAATTCGGGCGACCGGTTCGAGTTCGCGAAGCCCATTTTCGTCCAATGCTGTCCGAGGGTCACTCCACAGGAGACTCCTCGTGCTAAAGACGATAAACATATCAGGCGAGATGCTTTGTTTCCCCGATACACGATCGAGGATCGATTTGGCAATCGCTTTTCCATCGACTGGTTTGGCGGCGGAGTCTTCCGTTTCGTCTGGTGAACTTTCCGGTCGAGCCTCAGGCTGAGGAGCTAGCGCCCGAAGAAGCCCTTCGTCTGACGCCAAAACATTCGCGACAGAGGATACGGCTTGTCCCAATCCCTGTTGGTATTGTTCGTAGCGCTTGTAGTGCTTGCCAAGTAGTCCCCTCGGCTTTTCATCTTGGTTTCTGCGCGGACAACCAAGTAGGCACCCATAATGAGTAACGCCGCCAAGACGGAGCAACCCAGCCAGAATTTCAGGAACATCGGGACGCGTCGTTTACTATTCTTCATCGCTTAGGCTCCACGTCGAAACGCAGTTAGTTCTTGGGAATTGAAAATTGCCGAGATATTTAGAATCTGCACGGTAGTGCCGTCGGGTAGCGGAAGTACGCCCTCTAGCATTGCCGCGCAGGAGGGGGCTAGGGTTGCTGGCGTGGATTTCACTTGTTCCATATCGATTGTCCGGAGCATTCGCAAACTATCGCAGACCAGCCCCAGTCTGCGTTCTTCACACTGTGCAATGATGATGCGGGAGTCGGTACTCATTTTTGTCCGCGCCATTCCCAGAAATAGAGAGAGATCGATGAGTGCGACGACATCGCCTCGCAGGTTGATAATTCCGGTGAGCCACTGGGGAGTGAGCGGCACGCGGGCGATAGGGCGCTGGGGCAGGGACTCTCTGACGCAGTGGATGTCCGCAGCGTATTCCTGTCCTTGAAGCTCGAAACAAACTAGCTTCGCGGGGCGCGGAATTTGCTCGTCTTCCATTGGGGAAAGGATAGCCTGGGCCGCGTCTACAAATCACCCTACAGAGGTGTGTTTCGTTCTAGCTCTCACCCATTCCTCCTATTTCCGGTATGTCTAACCTGCTTGCGGCACGTATCAAGAGCGGGGCTCAACCGAGTGCGGTATCACCTTCGAGCTTGCCGACGCTGCGCTGCTGGGCCGGGCTCAGCAATTCTCCGAGCAGTGCGCGAGCTAGCTCGTGAGTGGGTTGCGAGGGTGAAGCCAAGCCGGCACAGAGGTACTTGACCTGCGCCTTGGGGAGCTTGGGGGCACACTGTCCGAGTATGGACTGCCACCCCTCTTGTCTTCCGCTGGAGGGCGTCTCCCCGGCGACAAGCGCTTGCAGTTGGCTGCTCAGTCCGTTTTGGTACTGCTTGTTTTGCCACCGGCAAACACCGAGGTAGATGAGCGCGATGGCAATGCCTAAGAGGCTGATGAGGCTCGCGTCCGGCCGGCCATATCGAAACCCAAGTCCGGTGCAAATTGCCGCAAGTGGAATCGCCAAGCCGAAGACCAGTGATCGCGCGGCTGCCCGATGAGAAGGTTTTTCGCCGCCGTAGAAAAGTACCGATAGTGGTGTTTTGAGGGCGTGTTTGGGAGGCATTTCGACAAAGCGTGCAGAACTGGCGCTCGCTAGTCCGGGAAAGAGCCAAGTCGTGGCAAAGGCTATCAAGGTCGTCGATGCGTAGAGCAAGTTTGTCGCGCCAACACCGATTCGCGCGAGTAACCTCGGGACCACCCAGATGCCCAATACCAAGGCAAGGGCGTTGCCGAGGACCGCAACAAGCCCCAAAAAGGCGGCGATTTGGTCTTTGTCGCTATCGAAGGCACCGCGAATCTCCGCGAGGGAAACCATGCGCAAACCGTAGCGCAGCATGACCATTGTAGCCGTCGAAACAGCGATGGCCCGGACTAAAGGCTGCGCGGCCGCATCTCTCCACCCACCGCCACGCTCATCAGTCTTCTGCCGGGTTTGAAAGCCGGAATTGTTCTTTAGCTTGAGGCTTGCGAGCGCGCAGAAAAGTGTCAAGAAGAGAACGATGCCAAGGAGGTTTGCCGTTCCCAACTGCACTGCAAAAGCGGTTACGAGCAGTCCTCCCAGCAGTGCGCCGAGACGTCCGACACCGAATAGGACAGGAAAGAACCTGCGGCTCTCGATCGGCCCCAGGAGACTGAGCAGGAAAATCCCCCAGTGAATAACTGCCAGCGTCCATGCCACCTCGTGACCGACATAGAGTAAATAGGCGCCAAGAGATAGTGACAGGGTACCGGACACGGCCCACCATCCGATTGCAACGCTAGTGCCGTACAAAAGCAGCAAGACTCGCCAGACTCTCTCGGGATTTCGGCCTCGAGTCAGTGGCAAGTAGGCCAGGGCACTGATCACATCAATGGCGGCTTTGAGTAAAAAAATATTGGGAAGAGCGGCTACACCAAGACGGGCGACAAAGATCGACTGAGCGACCGTGTCGGCAATGGTCACCGCTGTGTAGTAAGTCAAGCTGACCACACAGAGCCACGCGAGTTTGCTCTGGTGCTCATTGGGGGGAATCCCCATTGGACTCTTACCTTCCCAACACGTAACGAAGATCCAATTTGACGACCGCTTGTCCGAGATCGAGCTCAGCCATGCGCTCTTTGACCTCCATGCCGCGATAGGTATATGGCAATCCCCGGGGCGTGTCTATCCGTTGGTTTTCAATCGCAGAATCGGAAGATTGTAGCTCAAAAACGCGATTTCCTGCGCTTTCATGCACCTTTGCCACCTTGGTGAATTGCTCGTATCGGTAGCCGCCACCATGGGGAAGAAAGTTGGTGTTGGCGATTCGCTGGCGCAAACCGTGACGCTCCAGCCTATCGTCCCATCCTAGTTCGCTCATCACTTCGTCGCGCAAATTGCGTTTTCCTCGGACAAGATAACAGGGCAAGTCGGGCGAGAGGGTTAAGGGGAAAAGTGGACCCAGGGCATCGTCGTCCATGTCGTAGTGATAACAACCCATGTTGGCCTGATTGTAGCCGCGCACCAAGCCCTGATGAGTGGCGTTAATTGTGATGTCGACCTCGCCAAATAGATGCCGTGCTAGCAGTTCTCGTCGTCGGAATACGAAATCTTCTGCCTTTTTATAAAACTCGTACCACTCTTGCGCACGCTTGCCTTCTAGTACGGACAGGCTGCCCCATGGGGTATCGATCTTGGTTGCCATATCGAGGAGGTCTTGGCTCTCGTCATAGTACAAACCAGGTCCGAGCGGAGTATTGGCTCTGTGTTCATGTCCGCTGGAGTGCATGATGAAGAAGTGTTTCGCTTCTCCGGGCGGTGTTTCTATTTGTTCGTCGGAACTCACTTCTAAGATGTCGACAAAGTGATTCGACTCCGTCAGGTCGTTGTCGATCTCAACACCATCAAGACTCAAGCCATCTCGTTCGAGAACTCGTAGTCGCTCTAAGACATCTTCGTGCTCTGGGTGATTTGGCAACGCGCCTACAATCATGCCACAGGCGTTGGTTTTGATATCCAGCACAGCGAATTCGCCGGACCATTGATAGACACCTCCATAGCCAAACCCTTGTTGCCAACGCCGGGTGTTGCGAGTGATCGTACAATCGGGAGAGCCTACAAATGAGGCGTCCGGGTCGTATCCCAGCTGCTTTTGGACATGGTGAATTTTGGCGATGCCGTAAGGCAAATTTGCTTCACACAGCCTGGCCCCACTGTCGTCAACACCCGCCATAAATACATGCTCGCGGGCTCTCTCTAGCAATTCCTTGGACATCCTCGAAGTTTAGATGGCCTCGGCGGAACTAACAATGTCTGGCAACAGATTCATCATCACTTGCGGGGAATCCTTCCGTCTTTCATACTTGCCATATGTTCGCAGCCCACTGGCTATTGCCAGCCCTCATCGTTGGAAGTGTTTGCACTGCTGTGATTCCCACTTGGGGATGCGGGGGGGATAGTGGCGACTCGGTGGATGCCGGCCCCGTGGCCGATGCAGTTCCGCCAGTCACCGGGAATTGGTTTGTGCCAACGTCCAATATGACGTGGCAGTGGCAGTTGGTTGGCTCGGTCAACACATCCTATGCCGTTGATGTTTACGATATCGATCTCTTCAATGTGTCAGCAAGCGAGATTGCCTCACTACAAGCGACGGGAAAGAAAGTCATCTGCTACTTCTCAGCGGGCTCATACGAGCCTTTTCGCTCCGATGCTGGGAGCTTTTCGGAGTCCATACTGGGTAAGGTCTTGATTGGCTTTGAAGATGAGAAGTGGTTGGATATTCGCGATGCCGGCCTGCTTGATATCATGGCGGCGCGGCTGGACTTGGCCGTACAAAAAGGGTGTGATGGCGTTGAACCGGACAATATGGACGGGTATCAGAATGATAGTGGCTTTCCCCTTCGAGACGAAGATCAGCTGGCATTCAACCGGGCGATCGCGAATCTTGCTCACACTCGTGGCCTGGCCGTTGGGCTAAAGAACGCCTGGACCAGATTCCACAGCTGCTCGCATACTACGATTTCAGCGTGAATGAGCAGTGTCACGAATTTGATGAATGTGAAGCGCTTCTGCCATTTATCCGTGCCGACAAGCCGGTGTGGAATGCCGAATACAAAGAGTCTTTTGTTTCTGACTCCTCGGAGATCTGCACTGCCGCTCAGACCCTTGGCCTGAGGACACTGGTGCTGCCTCTAGATCTCGACGACGAGTTTCGAATAAGCTGCGACTAGCTCGCTCAGCTGCTACCAACGGTCCATCGCCATGGGGGATGTCCGCCCATGTCCGTGCCAGGCCTACGTGTATGGGCTGGCGATCATGCTAGTATTCGCGTTGTGATGGTCATGCAAGCGAGCCGTAGCATCGTGCTGCTCATGGGGATTTTCATGGTGCTATTGTCCGGTACCGTGGAGAGTAAACCCAATACTAAACGAAGCCGAATTCGCGCTGTAAAAAGTTGGGGCTACCAACTACAGGGACGAAATGGCAAGCGTCTAAAAACCCGGGACCTGGCGAAATCAGAGGCTGATTTGCTAGTGATTGACTACGCCAATGGCGAGCGACCATGGACAGCCAAGGACGTGGAGAAAATCGCCCGGAAACCGGATGGAAGTCGCCGGATCGTACTCGCTTACCTCAGCATCGGAGAGGCCGAAGATTACCGATACTACTGGAAAAAGGCATGGAAAACCGAAAAGCCAGATTTTTTAGCAGACGCAAATGAGGACTGGGCTGGTAACTTTAAAGTTCGCTACTGGCTCGATTCCTGGCAGAAAATTATCATCGGTAAAGGCAGTCGCAACAACAGCTATTTGGATAGAATCGTCGAGGCCGGCTTTGACGGAGTGTACTTGGATATCGTTGATGCGTACGAGTTTTTCGGGCCGGACGGGGAACAGCCAGAGCAAAAAAATGCAGCCCAACTTATGTGCCAACTACTGGCGCGAATCGGGCATCGAGCGAGAGTTCATCACAAGCGACCAGGCTTTCTACTAGTCCCGCAAAACGGCGCCACAATAATCGACGAACTATCCGATACCAGCGCGGACGCCTATTTGGACATTGTCGATGGAATCGGTGCAGAAGATAGCTTTTTCTTTGGCCGCGCCGATCACAATAATCCGCTGCGACCCCAAAAAGAGACAATTCGTGCACTGTCTCGTTTTAGGCAACATAAGTTACCTGTCTTTGCTGTGGACTACCTAACGAGGCCCAAGCTTGCTCGAAAATTTGTGCGGCTGGCGCTGGACAAGAAGTTCCTCCCGTATGTAGGACACCGAGAGTTGGACCGTTTGGTCGAGCAGCCCTAAGGCTATATGACCAAATCCGGCATTTCCCGCATCATCATGCTCGCTCTTACGATCGCCGCCATTGCGTGGGGGGGGATGTCGCTATTGGCCGCTAGGTCCGGTGATGGGAAATCGGATGTGGAGGTCGCGGATACTACTTCTACATGGCATCCCTTGCGAAAAGACTTCGGAATCAAGCCAACGACGTCGCAGAGCGCGGACTTCCCCGGCGAAGTTTCACGGCGTCTCTTGGCAATGTATGACAGCAACGAAACCATCGAGGAGGAGGACGATGACGAGAACGTCACTCTACGTCCGATTGATTCCGAGGTCTCGATGGTGCACTTGCTCGCGGAACTGCCACTGAATCACCTTGGTCTCGTTGTGGAGTATTACGACGTCAACGGAGCAGGCCTTCCCAGTCCACAAGAGATGGGAAAATATCTGGGGGTCATCTCTTGGTTCTCGGACGACCAAATGAAAAGACCGGACGAGTACCTAGAATGGCTCGCTTTCCAGGCGCAAGAGGGGCGCCGAGTTGTGGTTATGGAGAGGTTGGGAGCCATTACCAACCTGGATGGAATCCCTGCAAGCCAGGAACTTATCGATGGAGCATTTGAGGCCATTGGTGGCAGGTATCTGGGGGATTGGTCCGACGACGCCAGCAGTATCGCGCTAGTCAAAAGCGACGAAGAAGTGTTGGGATTTGAGCAGGCACTGCCAAGTCGATTCGAATTTTATCAGCACTACCAAAGCGTACCGGGTAGCAAAGTGTATCTGCAGCTCGAGCGAACGGACATTCCCGATAGTGTAAGTGACGTAGTTTGGACCGGAGTGACTGGCGGCTTCGTGATGCCAACGATGGCCTATTCGGAAACACGGCTTGGCGAGCGTTACGTTCAGCGCTGGATTCTTAATCCCTTTCGATTTTTTGAAGACGCCTTTGGTATCAAAGGCTGGCCCAGACCGGACTTTACGACCCTGGGTGGCCGCCGAATCTTCTACATGCACATCGATGGTGATGGCCTCGGAACGATCACAGAGCTAGATTACAAAACACGTTGTGGCGAAGTGATCCGCAGAGATGTTCTTATGAAGTACGATTTGCCGGTGACAGCGTCGGCGGTGATTGGACGCACTGCACCCGAGCCTTTCGGAAAGGGCAGCGATAGAAATATGGAAGTGGCTCGAGCCATTTTCGCCCTCGACAATGTCGAAATCGGTAGTCAC
>JAESTW010000817.1 GCA_016763395.1 Kofleriaceae bacterium | reverse complement strand
TCCCCATGACGTCCGCCGATCCCCTTGGTGTCCGCCGATCCCCTTGGTGTCCGCTTGATGTCCGCCGATCCCCGTGATGTCCACGTGGACACTGCAGTTCCTTACTGCGAAGTGAAGACGGGAACTGCACAGCGAAACTCGGATCCCTCTCCCAAACTCGAATCGAGAACTAACTCGCCACGATTCTCTTCCATGATATTTCGGACAATACAGAGACCAAGCCCCGTACCCTGGCCATCGGCCTTGGTCGTAAAGAAGGGTTCGAAGATCTTAACTTGGTTTTCTTCTGAGATCCCTGGCCCCTCATCGCGAACGGAAAAGATAACTTTGGAGTCCTCTAGGTAGCTGCGAATCTCTACTGAGCCGCTATCGCCGCATGCTTGTACGGCATTGGTGACAAGGTTGATGACCACCTGTTCAAGTTGCCCGGGTACCGCCTGCACATCGGGAATGCTGGAATCCAAGTCCCGTTGCAAGACGACGCCATCTTCACTGAAGAGATGTTCGCAAAAGACCAGCGACTGGTTGATTACCTTGTTGATGGACAGACGTTTGGGAACTCCTGCCGACGGCCGTGCATACTGCATTAGGTCCCGGACAAAATGCTGGATACGCTCAGCCCCCTCTTGGATGGTTCTAAGTTTGGACGCCTCGTCTTTCGCCTCCGCTCCATCGCGCTCTAAGGTCTTGCGCAGGAGAAACTCGGAATACACCGAAATCGCCGTCAAAGGATTGTTGAGTTCGTGAACCACGCCAGCGGCGATTTGACCCAAGGTAGACATCTTCTCAGCTTGAACGAGCTGGTTTTGCAGGCTGGACATCACCGTTTGATCTTGTCCGATAGCGACTAAGGCTTGGATTTTGCCGCGATTTCGAATCGATGCAAGCCGCCACACCACCGAAACCGTACCTCCTGCTCTGGTCAATATCTGCGTTTCTCCCAACGCAGAGTCAACACCTCGCAAGCCGTCAGCGAACAAGGATTGCAAATTCGCGGGATTGGCAACTGGGAAGTGATCCCGCAAATCTTCTCCGATAAGTTCTGAACTTGAGATCCCCACCAAATCGCATAGAGCCTTGTTGCACACTCGGATTCGCCAAGCGCTGTCGATTCCCAAGATGAGGGCACTGGCATGTTCGATGAGCTGACTCTGATAGTCACGCAGAGACTTACTCTCGAGGGATAAGCTCTCGCTGCGCAAAGCTGCCGCGAGCTGGTTGGCCAATACCAACATTTGGGTTTGGTCCGATTCGGACAAGTCTGTTCCCAGCGGGTAGCCGACATCCAGTACCCCATAGAGTTCGCCGGCGGCAGCCAGAGGGATGCAAAATCCGCTGGCAATCCCAGGGAATGGCGAATCCCACCTCTCGCTCTCGTGCAAAAATGCACTTGCTCGGACAGCATCACTCAACTTTGTTCGAGTAACGGCAGAGCTTCGCAGGTAAATTCGTCCTTTGCCCAGATGCGCGCGAACTTCAGATTCATTCGCATACACCCGCAATTCCGCGTCACCAACGACATCCCATATTCGCAACGCGAACAAGCGTCCGGGAAACACTTCACCAAGCAGAGAAAGTAAATTTTCCGCCGCACGCCCTTCGCTAAAATCGCTAAACAGCTCCCGTCCGTACCGCAGTACGGCTTCGAGCATTAGTTCGGAAGATGGCACATTGTCTGACGATGCAAGGTCTGACGACGCGACGCCTGACGACGCGACGCCTGGTCCCATATCGGCCTTCTGTGTTCCTGGTACTGCTTCACTACTCTGCTTCAATCGACTCGCCATTGTCTACTGCCCGGCTCCTCAGTCTGAGTTGTCGGTGGATTGTGACACAGATAACACTATCTTCGCTGTATTTTCGTTCCGCATTTCCTCTTCATGGGAGTCGGCTATTTGTTGCAAGGTGATTCGTCCGGTTGGCTCATCGTCATCGAAAACTAGAACTGGCACTGGCGCCGACTCTGACGCTTCTACCGAGCGGTCCAGATCCACGATGCTTGCGCTACCGACGTAGGGAACTGTTTCATAGTGGGTTATCCTACCGATTTTTTTGACAATTTCTGCCATTCGGTCTGCTTCTTCGACAATGATATTGGTGTAGCGGAGGTGCCCGGCATCCTCTTGGGCGGTACGCTGAATAAGTTGTGCGTAGCCCATAATTGAGGTCAAGGGCTGGTTGAGCTCGTGTGCGGCAGCACCAGCAAGCTTCGCCAACAAGCTGCGCTGCTCTTGATCTTTGAGTTGCTCCTGGGCACGCAAAAGCCTGTGCTCTATCCGAATTCGGTCCCTCAAATCGCTGAAAATCCCAACGGTAGCCACTTCTTTGCCGTTCTCATAAATGATTGAAGCAGTCATGTTTACCGGAACGAGTTCACCGCCACTGATCAATACCTCACGTCGAATTTGCTCCAGCCGTCCGACACCGCCGTAGGTCTCAGAGCGCAGCATGCTCATCACTTGTTGGGGAACCGAAGCGGGATACAGTTCTGAGACTTGCATATGATTGACGACGTCGCCTGAAGAATACCCAAAGAGTTGCTCAGCCCCTTTGTTGAACAAGATCACAGTGCCACGCATATCCACCGCGATAATTGCATCCACAGCCGAGTCGATGAGGTTCGTCATAAACTCATTGGAGTGGTGAAGTTGAGACTGTAGTAGTCGCTGCTCGGACACGTCTCGCATGGACAGAATCATTGCTCCATGGCTGCTCAAGACAGTGGATGTTGTCACCGCAACCGTGATGTAGGCGCCAGAGGTTGTCTTCACCCGTAAGTCGACATTGTGGCTGGTTTTTCCGTCAAACACCATGTCTGCGATTTCTTCTAAGACTCCAGCTTGGTCCGGATACAGCATTTCGGCGACATCAGTCCCGAGTAAGCTGTCGTTGGCAAACCCGGTGAGTGAACTGGCGCTGCCGTTGGCGTAGACAATCTCGCCCTCTTGGTCGACGACAAAGACTCCCTCGGTCGATGATTCAAAATAGTCACTCAGTGAGGTAATGACCTTGGCGCGCCTTTCAGCCTCGTAACCCGAACGCGAAGAACGTCGAGTCTGTTCGCGCAGCCGGTCAAACAGGGTGGAATCCCGCAACTGCGACGCGAGTTGAGTTCCGAGCACGGTGCCGAATATTTGTGCATGCTCGCTCATTTGCACACCCACCACCCCTTTACGAAAAAGTAGCGCTCCCATTGAGCGCCCCTTCCATGTAACTGGAAAAACCGCTAGAGATAGGATTCCACGGCTTGCGAGAGTTTCAGCGACCGCCTCCGTCACCGGATGGGTTCGGACATCGTCAATTAGTACTGGTTGCTCGCTAGCAATCGCGGCCTGTACTTCTGGGTAGTCTTCAATATCCAGCTCAAACTGGGACAGTGTAGGATCGTCGGTTGCTGCCAACACAAACGCAGATCGTCCCGACTCTACGTGGGCCAAAAAAGACGCCTTCTCGAATCGCAAGTAGCCTGCAGCAAGACACAGAATTTCTCGCAACACTTCCGGGCCATCACCACGTTCGGCAATCGCAGTCCGCATCGTCAATAACGCCCGTTGCAGTCTCGTTGCTTCATGTAGAGAACGCTTTTGCGTGAGAGCCATCACGGCAAACTTGATCCTGGCAGCCAACGCGCCAGTACTCATTCCCTCGGCCACGAACTCGTCTGCGCCGGTTTCCACCAGATCAAGCGGGTTCTCTCCAGGCTTGCATACCGCGATGATGAAGTGGCAACGAGACGCATTGGCTCGCCCCTTGTTGCGCGAATAGTGAAACCGAGACGCTCCTGTGAGAAACACCAGATCTGCATCATCGGACAAAGGTCCAGCGCTAACTTCAATTGGGTGTGGCCAAAGCGCCTGGAGCTCTTTGGTGATCACAGCGCGGTCCTCCGATGAAGGACCAACGACGATGATAGAGAATTCTGTTTTCAGCACTGTGGCTACCTCAGATCCGAAGCTAGGGGCCCACGGGCAGTCTTCGAAAAAAGCTCCGCACACTTACTAGTCGCTGCGGCAAACACCTGTTTGAGAGGTACTTTATGCGCAATCGCCTGTTGCCTGCACGCCTCGTACTCAGGACTGGCGTTGACACAAACTCCACTCCACATACCAAGTTTGATCGAGATGGGACCGTACTCAGTCTCTACCATTTTGTTCTCGCGGTCGAGCAATAGCCGGCTCTTGGTTTGAAACCGTAGCCCCAGCGATGTGGTTTCGCTCAGCAGAACGCGCATTGCTTTGTCCGAATGTTCTGGCGGACAGAGTACCCGAAGTACTAGCGCCGGACGGCCCTTTTTCATGGTCACGGCAGTCCACCACACATCAACCGCTCCAGCGGCAAAGAGCTCATCAGAGACATGCTGGCAAAACTCAGAATTCATGTCGTCGATGTTGGCCTCGATCTCAACGATGGAGTCGTGGGCGTCAGTGACGTGGGGCTCTTGCTGCTGCGTTTGCCCGACGATCTTACCCACAACAATTCGCAGAACGTTGGGCCTATCCGGGAGATCAATATCTCCAGCGCCATAGCCGATTCGAATCGGAACTAAGGTCGGCATGCCCTGCCAATCACTGACCATCGCGGACATGATCGCAGCTCCGGTTGGTGTACACAACTCTTTGTCAATGCCGCCGTCGCTCATTGGCGCTCCAGCACGACACAGAATCTCTAGAGCAGCGGGTGAAGGTACCGGCAATATTCCGTGAGCGCATCGAATGGTACCGCGTCCCATGGCAATTGGACTGGAACTGACTGAGACAGGTGCTAGCCAGTGAAATGCCGCAGCAGCACCGACAATGTCGACAATAGAGTCGATGGCACCGACCTCGTGAAACGCGACTTTTTCGACGGTGGTTCCATGCAATTTGGCCTCTGCCTCCGCCAATCGGTCAAAGATGCGCAAGCAAATCTCGATAACCTCCGGCAGCAAGCTAGAACCCTCGATGCGAGCGCGAATATCGGAGTAGTGCGTGTGATCGTGATCGTGTGACGTCTGGCCGGAAACATCTTGTCCGACGCCCTCTTGTCCGGGCGCTTCGTCATCGCTGCAGCGTACCCAGGCATTGGTTGCGGCGATGCCCGATTTTATAATGGGCTCGTGGCGCAACCTATCGTCACCCAAACCAACAGCGATGATAGCGTCAACAATTACCTGCGCTGGCACTCCCAGATCAATAAAGGCCCCCAAGCTCATGTCCCCAGCGATTCCGCTGACACAGTCAAAGTGAAGATGCTGGCCTCGTATATTATCGCTCATTCCGGCTCCTATTGATTCGCAGGGACGCCATCGCAGCTCCCAATCCGTTGTCGATATTCACCACAGTGACGCCCGGTGCACAGCTGCTCAGCATTCCTACCAAGGCCGCAAATCCCCCCATAGACACCCCGTAGCCAACACTCGTGGGTACGGCAATAATCGGACGGTCCACCAGCCCAGCTACTACCGTCGGCAACGCGCCCTCCATGCCTGCCACTACGATCAGAACTTGGCAACTGCGAAGCTCGGGCAGTACATCCATCAATCGGTGAATGCCCGCGACTCCGACATCTGCAATGCGCCGGACATTTTGTCCCAAAAACTCAAGGGCGGCAATCGCCTCTTCCGCTACTGGCAAATCACTGGTGCCGGCACAAATGACTCCAATGCTACCAATACCGGGCTCTCTGGTTTGTGTTCTCGGACGCAGTACGACGCGGGCCTGTTCCAAGTATTGCCCACAGCCCATGATCTCTAAGACCTTGCCAGCCTTGGCGCTATCAACTCTTGTGGCCAATGCGCCAGCGCCGTCTTTGTCGAGCACCTCCATGATGCCTGCAATCTGCTCGGCTGTTTTACTCTCGCCGTACACAATCTCTGGAGCGCCAGAACGCGATTCTCGATCGTGATCGACTCGAACCCAACTGTCCATGGAATTACTGCCTTGGTCGGTAATCGCCTGCGCGGCTTGATCTACTTGGAGATCACCGTTTTGCAGTTTGGAAAGTATCGCTCGTAGTGCGTCGGAGTTCACGCCGCCTTATACCAATTGCCCGGCGATCCGCACTCAATAGTTTTCAGGAGGGGTGCCCGAGCAATTGTAGGGAGTAACGTATAAGCCGCTCTCTCAGTCGCTGAGGGAGCAAATTTTATGGCTTGGTAAAAGTGCTCAGGACCGGCGGTGGTGTAACACGCCCGCATTTTCAACATCTTGGCAGTGACTTCAAGGCTCCAGTGTTGGTCTGCTCGTTTCACACGAGCTTGTAGGACGGGTCGCGGGTGAGCCCAGCGACTGAGGAATGGCGCTTAGGGCAAGCTATCTAGTGGCGAATTGTAGACTCAGCACTAGCTCTCATCGGTCGACGCAATCTCACTGACGAAGAGAACGCCTGCTTTGTCCAAGAAACAGACCTTCGACATCCAGAGCATTCCGTGGGAAACGTATTCCATCGTGTACTCACAGTATTTGTCGTCACAGCGGCCTATACCTTGCGAAATGTAAGGGCTGGCTTCTCGGCAGCAACAACCGGAGTTGGTAGCGCAAAAACGACGATCGGTACACCTATCGAATCTAATGAACGGCATGACCGATACCAGCTGGACCGCATTGCGACTAGCTCAGATCAAGCCAAACTCCCAAGCGCAGAAAGAGCACTCGTCTGTCGAAGGTTGCACCTCGTCCAAAGAGATTCTCGAAGAGAAACTCGCCACCGACTTCAAGCCTATCGGTCCATCGATAGTCCAGGCCAAGCCCAACCGGTATTTCAACCGCATCGGAGAACCCGGACAAGGGGCCTTGCCAGCCAGTTCGAAATTTTCCGGCCAATGTTGACTTGAATTGCCAACCAACCTCGATAGGCAAATAGAGCCTATCAGAAATGGAACCACGTCCGAATGCACCCAGGTAAAGCTCTGGCCTCAGAACAACGCCTAGCTTCTTGTGGTTCGCTTTGAGACTAATCCCAGCACGCACACCCAAGGCAAATGGGTCGGCAAATGATGGCACGTCGAGCGCCCCCGTTCCGGCAATCTCAACCCAGCTTTTACGCAGTAGGAGATAGAGCGCGGCAACCCGCATGTCGTCATAGGCCCCAGGGCCCCGTCCAACAAATACCCGTGTCGTGAAGAAGAGCAAGTGTAATTTGCTCGCTATAGCCATAGTAAAGTTCGAACGGGCTATAGATCGGCTCGAAGGATTGTCGGCGGGTGAGGTTGAAAGCGATGGTATTGCCTGCAAGTCGCCCGATCCCTGTAGGGAGTACTAGTGGTTGGTTCACCCACTCAATTGGCCACGCTTCAGTGGGAGCTTCACTTGGCTCGCTATCGGCGAATGCTGTGGAACTTGCGCCAAGTAGAAATAGTGTAATCGACAGGCTCAGTATAATTCTTAAGTTTTCCCCGCTTTTACAAGAAGACATCATTACAACAAGTCTCTCATGGTATTGTTGTTGGTGTGAAGCGATTGACACTTTTCTGTTGTATGGCCTTGTGTGCGGCATGCGAGTTTCCCTCATTTGGAGGTCCAGAACCTGTGCCATCGACTCCTTATTGCGAGAGCGTATCGGCGTGGCCCTCTGATGCTGTTGGTTATGAAGAGGATGTTTTCGCCTTGGTCAACAAGCGTCGCTCCGAAGGCGCGAACTGCGGCGGCCAGAGTTTCTCCGCAACGGGGCCATTGGACTACGACGGGAGCCTCATCTGTGCCGCACGCAAGCACTCGCAAGACATGGTCAATCGAGACTATTTTGACCACACCAATCCCGATGGAGATGGACCGGGCACAAGAGCGAACCAGGCCGATTTCGGAAGTAGTTTTGTCGGAGAGAACATCGCTGCCGGACAACAGACGCCAGAAGCCGTGATGGCCGGATGGATGGATAGCCCTGGCCACTGCTCAAACATAATGAACCCCGACTACGAGTTCATTGGAATCGGCTACATCGATCGTCATTGGACACAAGTCTTCGGTTCTAAATAGACGCTGGCTTCTCATACCAGGTGGCCACGTACCACCGAAAGTCGATTCTTTATTGGAGTCCGACGACGCACATGTGCGCGTAGGTGTTTTTCGCAGACATTGGATCACCTCTCTTATGAAATAATGTCTCGTACACCTTGGCTATTGGTGGCGGTGTCATGCGACCATTGGTAGACATGGGTGAAACGTTTCAGGACATTTCTCGCCGGAGTGGCTTACTCCGTACTCTGTTCCTTTTCTTCGTCCTAGCAATCGCATTGCTGGCGCGCGGTATGACGAACGAGGCACTTGCCCAAGCGTGTGAGCAAGGCACGTTTAGCCAATGCCATGCCGAGGGGGTGAAGCAAATGGAGACCAAGAGTTATCCGGCGGCGCTTGGGCTCTTTGTTCGCGGATGCGAGAACGCAGACCAAACATCATGTGAGGCAATCGCCAAGCTCGTGGTGGAGCGGCCGATACTGCGTCGCAATCGAGCAGCTCGTAAAACACTGAAAGCCGCATGCGAACGTAAGGTTGGCCCTGCGTGTACACAGCACGGTGTGCTTAAACTCTCGCGTCGCAACTCTGACATCCGCCGAGCGCGTCAAGACTTTCAGAAAGGATGCGAGCTGGGTGATGGCAGTGGTTGCCGCCGGCTTGGTGAGATGGTCGAAGCGACCGAACTGGCTGTAGCGCAACAGAGTTACGTGAAGGCCTGCGAGCTAGGTGACGATGCAAGCTGCGGACACTCGGGACGACTCTTGGCGGCCACTGATGCTGCGGCCGCTGTTCCACTGCTCATTCGTGGATGTGATGTGTTGAATGCAAAGGCGTGTGGAGCACTCGGACGGCTGCACGAACTCGGTGGATTCGCTGGTTCGGACATTAAAGAAGCCGAGAGTGCTTACCAGAGGGCATGCGACGGAGGAGACACTGTCTCCTGTGGCCGACTTGGCAGTATTCTGTTCAGGCGCGGTGATTCGAAAGAAGCGGAACCGCGACTGCGAACGGCATGCAAGGCAAAACAAGCAATCCACTGTACTGAACTTGGCGAACTCTTAAGCACACAAAGCGATACGAAGAGCGCGCGACGTTTCTTCACACAGGCACGCGTAGCGAACCAGCGCAGTTGCCGACAAGGCAATGGAGCTGCGTGCCAGAACGTCTCTCAAGACTACCAATTAGGCCGCGGCGTGCGGACGAGTTCCGCGCAGGCTGACCGATGGCTGGAGCGTGGATGCATTGCCGGGATTGCAGACAAGAATGCAACTCCAGTTGTAGGTAT